>JAYVKQ010000564.1:0-2157 GCA_043768285.1 Saprospiraceae bacterium
CTCAGTTTTAAAACTTCTTCGGCTGAGTACGGGCGGTTGATGCCTTTCCACCGTGGATTAGTTGACCATTCTTGACGCAGTAGTTCTGCTTGTTCTTGAAACGTTTTCATAGACTTCATAATTTAGCTTTATTTAAATAACTTGGTTAGGACTGTTATCAGCGTATTGAAATGCTTCTCAACCGCTTGATGAAACAAAGATATAGATTATTTTCTATTAGCGAATTATTCGCTAATAGAGTTTTATTTTCTTTTGAAACCTTTATGTGATTTTTAACTTTACTTTTTTTATTTAAATAATTGAAAATCAATGATTTATGATGCTTATTTGTCCGATATTCAAAGAGGATAATTATGCTTTTTTATCTCTTTTTTTATTTTATAAAAACAATAAAAAACCTTTTTTTTGAAATTTCCATGAAAATACTGAGGGGTAGTTGAATTTTACTGATTAGTATTTTTTACTATATTATTCGTTATATTATTTTTTATCGTCATCATATAAATACCAAAACACCGTGATTGCAATTCCCTTTTGCCGAGGTTACCTTTGCAGTTCCTTTCATTCCTCCCACCATGATAATAAAACTGAACACTTTATAATCTTGATATTCTTTATTTATACATAAAACAAACTATGAAAAAAACTACATACTTACACCAAATTATATTGGTGATGCTCTCCATTTGCCTATACGGCACAGTGGCAGGAAACACTTCTTTTGTGCTCAATGATGGTGGAAAAAAGCCTTTATTATCTGCGAATATTCCCGTTTTTAAAGATATATTTTACTTGTCATCAAAAAATGATGGTGGTTTAGGCATTGGGAAGTACTTTTCTCAAAGCCTCACGGCAGCAATAACCGCCAGCCAAACGTCCATTTGTAAAGGCAGTTCTACTACATTGACAGCAGCATTAACGGGTGGCTCACAACCATTCAACTATACCTGGTCTAATGGTGAAACTACCCCCTCAGTATCCGTCAGCCCTATTGCGAATACCACTTTTGGCTTGACGGTAACAGATGCCGACGGAACTTCAATATCTGTAAGTCAATTAATAGAAGTAAAAGAAGCACCTTTGGCACCTTTTTCAGTCTCGTTTGTGGATTGTGGCAGCACATTGCCCAAAGCCCACTCAACGCCTTATGGCTTTAATCAGACGTTTGAATGGTACTCCAATCCGAATCGCACGGGGGACATTATTCCCAGCAGATTGGTTAGAGAAGTTCAAGATGGAGAAACAAGTATAGTCTCCGATTTTGTTTTTAATAGAGGTACAACTACTTTAAATACAAGCTATTACGTATTTGAAAAAGGTTCAAATGGTTGTTATAGCCCCGCCACTGAAGTGCCTATTACGGTATATCCAGTTCCTCAAACGACACCGACTGTAGTGACTAATTTCGCGTGTGGTACCAGTTTTAAATTTGAAGCCATACCCAGCGGCAATAATACCATAGAGTGGCGCACTGACTTTAGAGCCATATTTTTCGGTGAAACCGTTGGTACTGAAAACAGCTACACACTTCTGAATCCTCAAAATAAAAGGGATAGCCTGTGGGTTTTTGAGGTCAGTCCGAACAGATGTTATGGCGCGCCTGCCTTGGTTCGGATATTTCCAACGCCACCAGCACCACCCGTCACCGATATTTCGTTGTGTGTAGGTGATGCTTCAAAGCCAATTTTTACGAATCCTGATTACAGATGGTACACGGCTCCGACAGGCGATTTTCCAAGATTCCCCGCGGCGGAAATAGTTGCGACGGCACCTTCATCGAGCACTTTTTATATTTCTCAAATAGTGGATGGTTGCGTGAGTGCCACTCGAAGTGAATTGAAAGCCATTGTCAGCCCAATTCCTGCGGCACCTACAGTTATTAATATCGAATATTGTCAAAATGAAATGGCTTCAGCTTTGACGGCGGGCGGTGATAATTTAAAATGGTATGATAAGGATGGCGTACTTTTAAATGGTACACAAACGCCTTCAACTTCGGCGGTGAGTCAAACATCTTATTCAGTATCTCAGACAGTAAATAATTGTGAGAGCCCAAAAGCGGTAATCAATGTTAAAATAAAAGCCAGTCAAAGCACCCCCTCAGTATCGAGCGTATTGCAGCCGACTTGCGCAGTTTTAACAGGTAAAATCGTTTTA
>JAYVKQ010000565.1:0-13030 GCA_043768285.1 Saprospiraceae bacterium
AAATCCAAGAAGGTTTTTGATTTTCTTTTTATAAAAAATTTACAATTTTTTATAAAAAGAAAATCAAAAACACCCCTCCCGTTCTGCCAAGTGGGAAGATAATTCGTAGTTTTTTTAGAGTGCCAAAGTAGAATTATTTCGGTGTTTAAAAAAATCAAGTAAGGCTTTTTTATATGCCCAATACTGAGGGGGTATTGTCAAAACAAAAGTATCTTAATTTTTAGTTTGAGAAGATTGATTACATTTGCAGGAGTACATAGATTGGGTTATTAAATTATTTTACAAAAAAAAAAGCAAGATGAAGAATTCACTCTTAGACAGACGTAAGTTTCTGAAAAATACGGCTAAAGCGGCAACAGGCATGACTATTTTCTCCGCATTGCCACTACTACCTGTTGTTGAATCTATTATTGAACCTATTATTGAGTCTCGTATTAAATTTTCGGTTATCAATATCAACCACGGACATATATATGGTATGGTGGATGCTGTGACGCGCGGAGGCGGACAATTGGTGTCTTTTTATGCCAAAGAACCTGACCTTGTGGCAGCTTTTGCTAAAAAATACCCTAATGCAAAATTAGCAAACAACAAGCAAGAGATATTAGAAGATACTTCTATTCAGTTGATTTTGAGTTCAGGTATCCCCGTAGAACGCGCACCTTTGGGCATCGAAGTGATGCAACATGGTAAAGATTACCTTGTAGATAAACCTGGTATTACGACTTTAGAACAACTCAAAACGGTGCGTGATGTGCAAAAGAAAACGAAGCGTATATATTCAATTATGTACAGCGAACGCCATGAAAATAGAGCAACTGTCAAGGCAGGAGAACTCGTAAAGGCGGGTGCAATTGGCAAAGTTATTCAAACTATCGGCATGGGACCACATCGTATGAATACAGCAACAAGACCCGAATGGTTTTTTGATAAAAAATATTTTGGCGGCATTATAACGGATATTGCTTCGCACCAATTTGACCAATTTCTGTTTTTTACAGGTTCAACCAAAGCGGAGATAGTGGCAGCACAAGTGGGTAATGTCAATCATCCACAATATCCGATGTTTGAAGATTTTGGAGACGTTATGATAAAAGGTGATAAGGGGTCAGGTTATATCCGCGTGGATTGGTTTACACCCGATGGCTTAAAATCTTGGGGCGATGGGCGTTTGACGATACTGGGTACTGAGGGGTATATCGAAATTAGAAAAAATGTAGATATAGCGAGCCATGAAGGTGGTAATCATCTCTATTTGGTCAATCAAAAAGAGACCCTATATATGGATTGCAATAAAGAACCCCTTCCTTTTGGCGAACTTTTCGTCAATGATGTTATCAACCGCACCGAAACGGCGATGCCACAAGCCCATTGCTTTTTAGCTACCGAAATGGCACTCAAAGCGCAAAAAATGGCGCAGAAAATTTGGTTTGCAAAATAAAGTAAAAGGGCTTATTCTATTTTGATACTTCAATTGTTTGAAAATCCAAGAAGGTTTTTAATTTTCTACTTATAAAAAATTGAAAAATTTTATAAGTAGAAAATTAAAAAACACCACCTCCTCCTGCCAAGCATGAAAACTAAGACAAGCTATCAATCTCCCATAAAAAACGCCGATTGTCGAAACATAGCGTGATTAAAAGGTTTACCCAATTAAACCCTTTATATTTACGCAAAATTAAATACTTATGAGCCTTTCTTCAGTCAGTATCAAACGCCCTGTGTTGGCAATCGTGATGAATTTGGTGATATTGATATTCGGTATCATCGGTTTCCAGTCATTGGGTGTCCGCGAATTTCCGAGCATTGACCCGCCAGTTATCACCGTTTCTACACGCTATGTAGGCGCAAATGCCGATATTATCGAGTCGCAAATAACTGAGCCAATCGAAAAATCATTGAATGGCATTGCAGGCATTCGCAATATCAGTTCATCGAGCAATCAAGGGAGCTCTAACATTACCGTTGAGTTTAATCTCGGTGCCGACCTCGAATCGGCAGCCAATGATGTGCGCGATAAGGTGAGTCAATCTGTACGCTCGTTACCACAAGATATTGATGGACCGCCTACGGTATCAAAAGCCGATGCCAATAGCGACCCTATCATTTCGATGACCGTTGAAAGTGATACCCGCAATATATTAGAGTTGTCCGATTTTGCTGAAAATATTTTGGCTGAACGGGTGCAAACGATACCCGAGGTATCGGGTGTGCAAATATGGGGACAAAAACGCTATTCGATGCGGATGTGGCTCGACCCACACCGTATGGCTGCCTACAAACTGACGCCTTTGGACGTAAAACAGGCTTTGGATAGAGAAAATGTAGAATTGCCTTCTGGTAAAATTGCAGGAAATACATCAGAATTGACCGTGAAAACCATTGGAAAATTGCGTTCTATCACCGATTTTGAAGAGTTAATCATAAAGGAAGATGCCAGTGGTACTATACGATTTAAAGATTTGGGCAAAGTAGAGTTAGGGGCAGAAAATGAAGAAACGCTGATGCGCAAAAACGGTACGCCTATGGTCGCTATCGCTGTGATACCTCAACCAGGAGCCAACTATATTAAGATTGCCGACGAGTTTTACAAACGCATTGAGCGCATGAAAGTGGACATTCCTGCCGATATTCGTCTAAATCTGTCGGTTGATAATACCACATTTATCCGCAAATCAATTACCGAAGTTAAAGAGACTTTGTTTATATCTATTGGTCTGGTTATCCTTATTATCTTCTTATTTTTTCGTGATTGGACGATTGCCATTCGCCCTTTGATTGATATACCTGTGTCGTTGATTGGGGCGTTTTTCATCATGTATGTCATGGATTATTCTATCAATGTATTGAGCCTTTTGGCTATCGTATTAGCAACGGGTTTGGTCGTGGACGATGGCATTGTGGTGACGGAAAACATCTATAAAAAAGTAGAAGAAGGTATGGATCCAGTCCAAGCTGCATTTAAAGGGTCGCGCGAGATATTTTTTGCAGTCATATCTACTTCTATTACTTTGGCGGCAGTGTTTTTACCCGTTATTTTTATGGAGGGTTTCGTAGGGCGATTGTTTCAAGAGTTTGGGGTCGTTTTGGCGGGTTCGGTCTTGATTTCTGCCTTTGTCTCCCTAACATTAACGCCAATGCTCAACGCCTATTTATTGCGGAAAGACAACAAAAAAACGTGGTTTTATACAGTTACTGAACCTTTTTTTAAAGCTGTTGAGAACAATTACCGTGATAAGTTGTCAATTTTCATGCGTTATAAATGGTTATCTTTTCCACTTTTTGCCCTAATGGGCGTAGCGATTTGGTTTTTTAACAGCAACTTACAAGAGGAAGTTGCTCCTTTAGAAGATAGACATTGGTTGCGCGTCATGGTGACTACGCCTGAGGGCTCTACATTTGAATATACGGATAAATATCTATTAAAACTCATCAACTATATCAACGATTCGGTACCAGAACGCCGCTTGGCAATTTCGATGACAGCCCCGGGGTTTAGTGGTTCGGGTAATGCCAATTCGGGCTTTGTGCGCTTAATGTTCAACGAACCTGAAATGCGCAAAAGGTCGCAACAGCAATTAGCGCAAGTACTACAAAATAAGTTTCGTCAATTTAATGAAGGGCGTGCCTTTGTTAATCAACAGCAGACGATACAAATGGGCGGTATGCGAGGCGGCGGTGGGCAGCCTGTGTCATTCGTGATACAAGCACCCAGTTATGAAAAACTAAAAGAAAGTCTGCCAAAACTCATGGAAGAAGTGAACAAAAGCCCTATTTTAGTAAATGCTGACGTGGATTTTAAGTTTACAAAACCAGAGTTAAATGTCAATATTGACCGTGAAAAAGCGCGCTCTTTGGATGTTAATATTATAGATGTTGCTCAAACTTTACAGTTATCATTGAGTGGATTGCGCTATGGCTATTTCTACCGCGAAGGCAAGCAATACCAAATAATGGGGCAAGTAGATAGAGGCGATAGAGACGAACCTTTGGATTTGAAGTCAATGTTTGTGCGTAATAGACGTGGGGATTTGGTGCAGTTAGATAATATCGTGACTGTTGAAGAAAAATCGAACCCCCCTCAGTTGTATCACTACAATCGTTTCAAATCAGCAACTATAAATGCTTCGGTAGCACCGGGTAAAACAATTGGTGATGGCATAAAAGTGATGCGCGAGATTGCAAAAAAGAACCTTGACGAGAGTTTTACAACTGCTTTATCGGGTTCGTCCAGAGATTTTGAAGAAAGTTCGAGCAATACTTTATTTGCTTTTAGCTTGGCATTATTGCTTGTTTATTTGATATTAGCTGCCCAATTTGAGAGCTTTATTGACCCTTTTGTGATAATGCTGACTGTACCAATGGCTTTGGCAGGTGCATTGTTGTCTCTATGGTATTTTAACCAAACGCTCAATATATTTTCTCAAATTGGTATCATCATGCTGGTCGGGTTGGTCACGAAAAATGGGATTTTGATTGTCGAATTTGCCAATCAATTGCGCGAGCAAGGGCAAACGCGACATGAAGCTATTTTGAATGCCGCGGTAGCCCGTTTTAGACCCATTGTTATGACATCTTTGGCAACTATATTGGGTGCGTTACCGATTGCGATGGCATTGGGTGCAGGTTCAAAAAGCCGTATGGGTATGGGTATTGTGATTGTCGGCGGCTTGCTCTTTTCCTTGACTTTGACGCTTTATATTATTCCAGCCATGTACAGCTACCTATCAAGACATCGCCAAATTGTGGTTGAGGAGGATAATCCAGCTACGGAACATACTGAAAAGGTGGAAAATACTGAGGGGGTCTTGGCGTAACTTATATTCCTTTAAAGTGTTGATAGTAAATAAGTTATACATAAAGATATGTAGCATTAAAACAAAAAGGCACAGAGTTTTATCTGTGCCTTTTTGTTTTAACGCTACATATCTTTAAAAATCTTAATCTTGTTTATCTATATATTTTTTCTTCCTACGCCAAAAGAAAAATAGACCAAACAACGCGACAAAAACCAAAGGCAAAACAATATTAATAGCGCGAATAGTCCCCGTATTTGCAATCGCTATTTGCTTATCCATCAACCGCAATTTTACCTCCTTTCCCCGCGCTTCAATAATGCCCTTATCGTCGAGCATATACTCTACAGTATTAAGCAAAAAATCTTTATTCGCAAATTTATAATTTTCAAAACGGTTATACCCCAACGGCAAAAGCGCACCTTGTCGGGCATCGTATTCATTCCGCGCTATATCACCGTCAGCCACGACCATCATTTTGGTTGGGGTACTGAGGGGGGCATATTTTTGACCTAATTTTTGTAATATATCCAATTGGTCTTGCGTCACACGATTGTCGTACAGACTTTGAAATTGCCCTTCGAGCATGACCGCTATTGGCACATTTGCTTTGTCAAATTTAGTCGGGTCGGCTGGGTAGCGTAATACTTCAAACGACAATTCGGTAGGCGTAAATTGTAAACGAGCACGCTTTGAGGAAGTCAATAATATCGTCTTTTTTACGTCCGTTTTGGTGCGAATAGTATCCACCGAAGACGGAAATTGAAACCACACCCTATCCAAACTTTTCACAACTGGATGATTTGAAAAAGGGGCAGAAATAGGAAAATAATACCACTGAAACAAGTCCATTTGGTTGTTCGCACCCACTTTTAAAGGAATTCGGGCACATTCCATATCCACGACCATATTCGGTTGTATGCGTGCGCCGTAGCGAAAAAGCATATCTTCGAGGTTGAGGGGGTAGTCATTCGGCACCATTTTACCCGTTTGCTGCATACCTGCGAGGTCGGCGTTCATACGGTCAATCAGCCAAATTACCCTGCCGCCTTGCATCACATATTGGTCGAGTTGAAACTTGTTTTTTTCACTAAACGTTGTCAATGGTTTGGCAACTACTAAAACGTCCACGCGGCGATTGCTGTCTAAAAAAGGGATATTGGCGATGCTATCTAAATTGATGCGCCCTGTGTTGTAAAAAGCGCAAAGGCTTTGTTCCAAGTCGGCGGTTTCTTCTTTTTTTAACTCATTATGCCCTTCTGTGAAAACGATATTCGGGCGTTCATTTTTCAATAATTTTTGAATAGCATTAGAAAATTTATATTCCAACAGCGATACCGAGTTATTGATTGAAATTTCTTGATTTTGATTGGGTACATCATTTTCCAAAAGTTTTACCAATACTTTTCGGTTGTGATAATTGAATTCAGCATAAGGAAATATATATTGTTCGGTTTTTTCTTTATCGTTTACAAGGCGCAGGCGAGTTGGTGTTAAGCCCTCTTTGGCATAGTCTTCAAAACGTTTTTTGCGTTCCTCGGGCGTGCCGCCTACTGAGGGGTCTTCAAATTTATATTCAATGTAGGGATTGATATTGTGAAAATCGTCGAGCATTTCCTTAGTTGCCGTTTGCAGGCGTTTGAAAGACGCAGGAAATTTGCCTTCGAGCAAAACGCGCACAAATACCACATCGTCCAAATCGGTTAATTGTTGCTTAGTCGGTTCGGTCAGTGTAAAACGTTTTTCTTCAGTCAAATCAATATGCGTCTTGACGAATTGCGACAAAATATTGATTATCAATAAGATAGTTACCACTAAAACAATGGTAACAATAGATTGTGTTTTTTTACTCTGACTTATTTTTGACAAAATAGAATTCATATTGCAGGACGTATTGAAAATGAGTTGCAAAGGTAGAAAACGTCCATATAAAACATATAGTCTTTGTGATATAAAAAAATCCCCCCTAACCCCCAAGGGGGAACTACTCGGGAGGTTCGTTATAATTGAGACATTAATTTTAGAATACTTGGGATTTGTTCCCCTTTGGGGTTAGGGGGCTTATCTAAATATCGAAAATATCGCCCCATTCAGATATGCCAATACAAATGCCCAAACTATAATTGCCACCGTAGCCACAGGGTAGGTGAGGGGTCTATCTCTAAAAAACTTAGCAACAATGATTGACCCCAACGGTATTGATAAAATAAGCGGCGCAAATACGCAAATGAGCCAAAAACCACTTTTTGAGAGCTTGGTTCTGACCATCATTTTATTCACCTTCGTAAAGGCTGGTTTTTCTACAAAAGTACCTTCGGCGATGGCGCGTTCCTTCTTCGCTTTCGCGCGTTTCATAAAATACCCTGCCGAGCGATAGAAGACATTGAAGCTAAATAGTGCTCCAAAGCCCGTAGCCAAAGCAATTTCAAAGGGCGATAAAGAAGTCGTGCTGACTATTGAGGCGGCAAATAGGAATTTTACAGTGCCTAATAGAAACGCCAAGCCGTATAAACTGAAGTTGGTCATATATATAGGTGTATTTGGTATGCTATGTTATAATTTCAACAAAAATACATAAAAACGGCAAGGACGATACCCCCCTCAGTATTTTTCATCAATAAAGCCGTTTATTTCTGCCAATTCTTTTTTTTGTTGTACTTTTTTAAATTTATATTATATTTGTAGTCTAAAACAATCACTATTTAAACGATTTACAAACCATATTTATGAGAGACCAACAATATGAATTTGAAGTAGCACCTTCATTTATGTCTTTTGAATTTTTAGCGAGGGACCAAAAGGAAGAATACCTAAAGTGGTAAAATATACTGAAATTGAACATAAAGGTATGTACAACCTTGGTTTCGGTGATAAAAAAGGAAATGGTGATGATGAATTTGATGATAATGTGATATCAGATAATAAAGATAGTTTAAGGGTTTTAGCAACTGTTGCGGCGACGGTCATAATTTTCACACAATATTTTCCTAATGCTTATGTTTATGCAGAAGGTAGTAATAAAGCCAGAACGAGATTATATCGCATTGGTATATCCAATCACTTAGAAGAAATAAACGTAGATTTTATAGCTTTAGGGTATATAAACAACAAGTGGGAAATTTTTCAGAAAAATCGTGACTATTCGGCTTTTTTAATCAAAAGAAAATAAAATAATGAAAAAAGATAAGAATTTAGTAAAAATAAATAATGAATTATCTAAATACGATGATATGCCCCTCTTTCAAAAAAAGGTAGATAAAGCCAATGCTTTTTTTAAGAAAAATCCACCTTTTGAGGCTATTTTAATAATTGAAAATGAGCGTATTAAACAATATTTTGAGCAAGGGAAAACACTTGTTCAAATCAGTGATTTAGTCAAATTGACGGAGGTTGAGGTATCTACTCGGCTTAAAGATATGGGCTTGCTGGCTGTTGAAGTGGTTTAGAATTACCCCCTCAGTATTTATAACGCAAACAGCCTTTCTTTACAAAAGAAAGGCTGTTTGCATTTATTTTTAAATTTTACATATATTTAATAAAATATTTATTTTTTATAAATATGTTATTACCTTTGCACTCACATATTTATAATTCGACGAGCATATAATTTCCCCCCTGTCTTGATTGCCTTTATTTTGAGGCATTTTCCCTATTTTTCGTTTAAATATTGTAGTAAGCATTTGACAATTACGTAGCAGGATATTGTCCTATAAACTTATATTGAAATTGATTTTGCATAGCCTGTAAATGAAAATAAGAGTAACGTGTGTCATCACATTACTCTTATTTTTAAACGTTTTTTAAAACCTAATTTACTATGAATTCAATTTTCAAACTCAAGTACAACCGCGAAACGTTGGAAGTCACCATTTCAAAAATCTCTGATTGGACAATTCGGTTACTTCTGTTGTTGATTTGGTCGCTTTTTTTACTGAGCATCTTAATGGATATGATGCGGATGTATCAGTATTAAAAGCCTTTTTACAATTACGAACTTACATTTTTTTTAGCTATATCGGAGAGCAAGGCTGCAACCTTGCTCTCTTTTTATATGTAAAAATATGTTTATTTGTAGCAAAAATAGTGCCATGAATAAACATTATTTTGGGGCAATAGAAATAACGCTGTGCAATTCATCTAAGATGTTTGTTACTTCAATATCAATCTCTTCTTGTAAACAAAAATCAATAATTTTATGAAATTCACCTTTACGCAAAATCATATCATTATGTACAGTGTGAAATTTTCGGAATAAAATTTCAGCCAATTCACTTATTTTTTTACTCTTACTACTACCTTTGTATAGTGCTTTTTGTTCCTCTACACTACTTCTTTTATAAAGATCTAATAACACTTGATTATTATCAAAAATGGCTAATAAAAATGTGTTTTCAAGTAACTCTTTAAATTTATTTACTTGAATTGGTGCAAATGCATCACCATTAGATATTGTAAAGTAGTTTTCTATAAACCGCATTAAACTTTGAGGCGTGATGAAATAGTTTTCTAATTCATATTGTTTCCAAAATCGTATTTTTAATCCATCGTTAGCATCTTCATCTTGCCTGTTATTATTATCGTTATCAAATATAGCCATACCCCTTAAATTATTAACAATTGGAGCGAGTGCTTGGAAGTGTTTTTTATGCGTGGTATAATAGCCCACTTGCATCTCAAATTCATCGTTTTGCACATCTGGGCTTTGTGTATAATATACAAAAATTTTATCTGTAAAGTGTTGGGCAACTGGGTGTTTTATTTTATCTGCAATGGTTTTAAGATTTAATTTATCGGTAGTACCTTCTAAGTATAAAACAAATTTAGTCAATTCAGCTTTGTAGTAATGTTCTATACCAAATTCTTTCAAACTACTTTTCAATACTTTTTTTCTATTTTCATCTAAATCAATGCGTTTACCGTTGAGTAAAAAGGTTAAATTATCAGTTTCATTCATAATAACCTCCGAATGTGTCGCTATAATAATTTGATTACCATTCTTTTCTACTAAGTTTTTAATAACTTCCATAACTTGACTTTGACGCAATACTTCAAGGTGTGCGTCTGGCTCATCAATTAAAACAATTGAATTTTTCCGCCACAACACAAATGCTAAAATTAATAACATTTGTAGTTGCCCACGTCCAGCTTGTAAAATATCTAATGACTTTTCGGTAGCTATATTTTTATCAATGTAGTTGTACTCTAATTTAAGGTCATCGTAAGTTGACCTTATGGGGTTTTCTAATTTAATATAGAATAGCTTCTCCATCCACATTACCAGTTCTTTCCAATCTGCGGGCGAGTTTTGGTACAAATTGTAACAAATATTACGTAATAGTCCTGCAGTGATACCACGACCAATTTGTTTTCTAATATTACCTTCTTGCAAAACAGTTTCTTCTCTTTCCAATCCAGACATAGGGTAAAGTAAATTAATTTGGAGATTTGCCGCAGTTTCTAAAAGTGATAAATCTTTGGTCAAATTTTCGCCTAAATAGCAATATATCACCTCTGACTTGAAATATTTAAAATCTATCGTACATTCTTTAATTTCGTTATTGTAATTTAATCCTACACTAATCTGAATTTTTTCATTATCTCTGCCAGTTCTAATTCTGCCTTTGTGAAAAAGTTGTCTTGTATCTGTATTCGGAACTTGTTCTATATCTTGACGATTGATACCAATACCAGTACTGATATCTAACTTTCCTTTTTGTTTTCTAATATTATTTTTGTCCAATTCAGTTTTTGTATCAAAGAAAGCTCTAATGCCTAATTGCCACATCGTTAAGGCTTGTATCAATGTTGTTTTGCCAGCATTATTTGGACCAATTAATACTGTTGTACTGTCAAATTCAATAATTATTTCATCTCCAAAAACTTTGAAATTTCTTACTTTTATGTAGCGAATTTTTTTCATATATGTTGCTATTTATAGTTTTAATGCCAAATATAGTTGTTTTGTATATTTTCTATAATAATAGTTTTAATCTATTTTATTTTTTTTATTTTGTTGTTAAATTAATTATTATCTGTTTCATTAAAAACCAAATAAAATTCCATTCCAAACCCACCTACCCATTTTTTTATCGAAAAATAAATCCTATTTAAAATATAATTTGCATCTTTGCAAAGGTGTATCTTTTACACTAAGTCTCCTCAAAAAGCCGTAATTTTACGGTTCTTTTCTATTTTCTTTAATCAATATAGTGTCATATAGCGAGACGTTTTCGCTTGCCAATTAATTCAATTAAACAATGTCTGAGAAATCTATTGACGACCAACAAATGCCCACTAAAGGGCTTCATATTCCGCACCTTGAAAGTGACGCTTGTGGCACGGGCTTAGTAGCCAATCTGAACGGTATCAAATCGCACAAACTTGTAGAAGATGCGCTCAAAATGCTTACCCATATGGAGCATCGTGGGGCGTGTGGCTGCGAACCCAACACGGGCGATGGCGCAGGGATTATGATACAAACGCCACACACGTTTTTTGTGAAAAAAGCCCGCGAAAATGGCTTTGAATTGCCCGATTTCGGCGAATATGGTGTAGGTGTCGTGTTTTTGCCACAGGATAGAATATTGCGCAATCAGTGCCGCGCTCTACTCAATGACTATATTGACGAGATGGAATTTGACCTACTCGGCTACCGTATGATACCGACTGATAATGAAGAATTGGGTGATGGAGCCGTAGGTGTAGAGCCACGTATGGAACACGTTTTCGTGAAGCCACGCCAAACACCACCTGACCGTTATTGGTTGGAGCGTCGCCTATATGTGTTGCGCAAATACAGCACTCACAATATTCATAAAACTTTTCCAGAGACAAAAGACCATTTTTATATCGCGTCTTTTAGTTATAAAACCGTTTTGTATAAAGGACAATTGACGACGCACCAAGTGCGTCCGTATTTTCCAGATTTGCACGATAGCGATTTGAAATCGGCGATAGCGTTGGTTCATTCGCGCTTTTCTACCAACACAGTGCCCAAATGGAAACTGGCGCAACCGTTCCGCTATATTGCGCACAATGGCGAAATCAATACCGTGATGGGCAATATCAACTGGTGGAAATCGAAGGAATTGGTGATGAAATCGCCGCTTTTCTCAGAAGATGAGTTGAAAAAACTGTTCCCTGTTTTGGGTGAAAACCTATCAGATAGTGCCAATTTCGATAATGTTTTGGAATTTTTGGTCATGAATGGTCGTTCATTGCCTCATGCCTTGATGATGATGATACCAGAAGCATGGCAGCACGATGATTTGATGCCCGACTTCAAAAAAGGCTTCTACGAATACCACGAAATGATGATGGAGCCGTGGGATGGTCCCGCCGCCGTGTGTTTTACCGATGGTATCGTAGTAGGTGCGATGTTGGACAGAAACGGCTTGCGTCCCTTGCGCTATCAAATCACTGATGATAATGTCTTGATTGCCGCCTCAGAAGCGGGTGCATTAGAAGTGCCACAAGAAAAAATCGTGTTTAAAGGGCGTTTGCAACCGGGGCGTATGCTCATTGCCGACCTTGATAAACACCGCATTATTGGTGATGAAGAAGTCAAAGATATTGTGTGTAATAATAAAGAATATCAGAAATGGATTATAGATAATAAATTGACTCTTAAAGATATAGCTAAAAGTAATAAGAATAGGGATGCGGTGTCAGTCGAGGAGAAAAATATTATTGAAAAGCAACAATTATTCGGCTTTACAAAGGAGGATATTAAAGTTTTATTAAATCCGATGCTAAAAAATGGCGAAGAAGCCATCGGTTCGATGGGTGCAGATACGCCATTGGCTGTATTGAGCAAGCGGGCGCAACATTTGAGTTCTTATTTTAAACAACTGTTCGCGCAAGTGACCAATCCGCCTATTGACCCAATTCGTGAACGCGCTGTCATGTCGCTTCATGTCAAGTTAGGTTCGGGTGAAAATATCCTTGTGCCGACTGAAAATTCTGCCCGTTTTATTGGTTTAGAGCAGCCGATTTTGAAAAATGATGAATTGCAGATATTAAAGAATTTGAATCAAAAACACTTCAAAGCGGAGACAATTGATACCACTTTTGAAGCGGATGAACAAAAAGGCAAGCTAAAAGCAGCTGTTGATAGAATATGTGCTGATGCTGAAAATGCCGTGCGTCAAGGGGTGAATATCTTGATATTGAGCGATAGAGAAACCGATATATTGAATGCGCCTATACCATCTCTATTGGCGGCGGGTGCTGTG
>JAYVKQ010000566.1:0-4400 GCA_043768285.1 Saprospiraceae bacterium
TTGATGTCAATTTGCAAGCTAAGTATGGTGATGGTCCTGTTATTTCTCGTCTCGATGGCGTAGGTACAGGCACTAACTTCTTAGATATATCTGACGAAACGCGGGATAAAATCATGGCAGGAACTTTCGATGGCACTATTGTTTATAAGCCAGGTGAGGGACCTATTTCTGTCAAAATTTATAACCCAATTGAAGTTGTTGATGGTCAATATACCTTGTCGTTCAAAGATGGTAACCAAACTGATGATGTTCTGGATAAAAATGCCCGTTGGGAATTGAAAAACACGGCAACTAACGACCTCATCGCATCCGATAGAACGCTTGAGCAATTGAATGAGCAAATCATTGCTAAATTTGGTTTTTCAGTAACATTGGGTCAAGTCAATGATGCAGGTACAACACCTACAACCGATAAAACCAATGGAGCTATCGGTTCTGAGGTTGTTTACACTGACAATACTAAACCGTGGTTGATTGGCATACCTGATGACCTACCGTTCATTCCTGGTCTTGATTTGTTGAATTACGTCAAAAATCAGCTCAATGAGCCAGATTTCGAATTAGACCCTAAGCAAGCATTGAGTAAAGTATCGCAAATATTTACACCTTATTATCTATGTGATTATGTCTATCGTGGTACGCCACAGCTACCGACAATGTCTCCCGCTTGGCACAATACGACGAGCGCGTCCGTTAGGTCGGGTAATAGTTTAGCGAATTTGAATAATGTGGATATTATTTTCACAAGAGACAAATCTAAATGGAGCCGTTGTGTGGTTATCGAAACCGCATCGCCATGGTTCTATACGGAGGCTCAAGGTCCTAAAGTGCGTACGGTTGGTAATGCCGAAATGTTTTCATTACGCAAATCCCCTTCGGTAGGTAAAGACGCAGAAGCCAATGGCTTACCAAAAGCAGACGGTGACGGCGAAGGTATGGGCTGGTTCCCTGGCTATGCTATTGATGTCGAAACAGGCAAACGCGTTAATATATTCTTTGGTGAAAATTCTGCCTATGACCCAGAGTTGGGTATATATACACCCGAATCGAAAGGAAATAGTAGAGACATGATGTGGAACCCAAGTAACCAACAATTGCTTAACTTAACTTTTGGGGGCGACCCTGGTTATGCTGCTTTCTTTGGTGGGCATCATTTTATCTATGTGACCAATACAGATTATGATGCTTGTGCGGCTTTACGGACGAGCCTTGCGGGTGCTAATTTTAGAAAAATTGCGCCTCTGAGAACCATCACATGGACAGCTATGCCTTTCTTATTGCCAAACGCAAAATTGTTACCATATAAAGATGGCTTGATACCAAACGATGCGACTGTTAAATTGCGCGTCAATAATGCCTATGCACCAAATAAAGGTAAAGGCACAAACGGCAACCATCCAGCTTATACTTTCAAATTGGAAAATAGACAAGCAAAAGAATTGACAACATTAGGCGTAGATTCTTCGCTCAATATGATTAATGTAGCACCCAATCCATATTATGGGTATTCAGCTTACGAAATCAATGAGTTTTCTACGACTGTGAAAATCACGAATTTGCCAGCCAAATCTACTATAACGATACATACCGTTGATGGTAGGTTTATTCGCCAATTCAAACGCGATGAACGCCCGAATGTGCTCAATCCAAAAGCCAATCCGGGTATTCAAGCCAAGCAAATTATACCTGATGTGGAGTGGGATATGAAAAATGATAAAGGTATCCCTGTATCCAGTGGTGTCTATCTCATTCATATTGACTCGCCACAAGGCACACGCACCTTGAAGTTTTTCGCCGTCAATCGTCAATTTGACCCATCGCGGTTGTAAAATACTGAGGGGGTAGATATTTTGAAGTATGAAGTAATTCGGATTGATCAATTGGGTAAATTTTGCAGGGCGATTAAAATCGCCCGCTATTGATGAATGCCTAATTTATATTGGAAAAAAATCAATAGGGGGCGATTTTAATCGCCCTGCAAAATTTACCCAATTGTCCAATCCAAATACTTCATACTTTATACTTCATACTTTTAATAATTCATCATTCTCTAAGATAATTATGGCTAAAAATATATCCTTATTGTTTTCATTATGCCTTACCCTAACGACCGTTTTTGCAGGCAATCCAGACCGACAAGGCGAAGCTGGTGCCTATGAGTTGCTCCTTAATCCGTGGGCAAGGTCAGTCGGTTTGCACACCATGAATACCGCATCTGTAAGAGGCATCGAAGCCAGTTTTCTCAATGTAGCGGGTTTGACGCGCATCAATTCGTTAGAAGTGGGCTTAGGTCACTCTATCTATTTGCAAGGTACAGGTATGTCGCTCAATGCCTTAGGTATTGCTTCAAAATTGGGTAAAAACGGCGTTTTCGGTGTCAGCTTAAACGCATTGGGTTTCGGCAAAATTCCCGTTACGACCAACGCTTTACCCGAAGGCACAGGCGCAACATTTTCGCCGACTTTCTTCAATTTAGGCTTATCATATGCCTATAATTTTGAGAAAAAAGTATCTGTGGGTGTCACTGTACGCTATATCAACGAATCATTAGCCGATGTATCCGCTTCGGGTTTTTCGATTGATGGCGGTGTACAATATCAAACAGGGTCTGAAAAATTTCCAGAGCGTTTTAAGTTTGGTATCAGCTTGCGCAATATTGGTTCACCCATGCGTTTTGGCGGTCAAGGTCTTTCAACTGATGCTTTAAATCCAGACGGTACTTTACCTTATAAATTGAGTTTTTCGGGTAAAGGCGCGCGTTTTGAATTGCCTTCTCAATTAAATATTGGCGGTGGTTATGATATATTGCCAGAAGAAAAAATGCGTTTGACGGCTATTGGTAATTTTACTTCTAATGCCTTCTCTCGCGACGAAATAGGTGGTGGCTTAGAGTTTGGCTACGGCAACTATATTGTCCTACGCGGCGGTTATAGATATGAATTAGGCACAAATGCCACTACCGTAACGCGTTCAGTCTATACAGGACCCAGTGCTGGTGTTAGCGTAGAACTTCCGTTCAATAAATCAGGTTCGCAAAAATTATCTATTGATTATGGCTATTTGCAAACCCGCACATGGAATGGTACGCACAATGTTTCAGTTCGTATCAATTTGTAATTTTTTATTAATATAAAAAAAGGGAGACTTTCGTGATAAAGTCTCCCTTTTTTTGTAGCTTAATTGTATGATTCGCGTCAGAATAGCGTTGATATAGAAAACGCTGTGAAACGCGCTGTGTATTCTCTGTCAATCTCTGTGTAATTTTTTTAGCTAATACACTGAAATGAAAAAATATAGGACATACTCCTTAATGTTATTGCTTTTCACTCAATTAAGTTGTCAAAAATCTGATATAGAGTTGACCAGCAATTACGAAACTTATGTTCCATCATTTACTGAAAAAGTACAGTACAAATTACAATATGGCAAATGGACTTATACAATTGGGACTAATCTGACATTGAATAAAGATGCAACTTTTGACATGACAACTTGCGGCAATTATATAAAAGGGAATTGGCATATTTATGCGGATACGCTGTTTTTACAATATCAAGACATGAGTTACAGAATAGATAGCTTAAATTATATCAAAGAATGGAAAGATAGACTGAATACGAAACATAAAATAGCCTATTATCTGATAAAAGATAAATATTTAGAAAGAGGATTTATAGATGCCAAAAATAGATATGTGCTTACAAAATTAGTTCAAGTGAAAACTGCTGAAAATCAATAGTTTTCATCTCTTTGAGATATTTAATTTTTCATTTTTAATAAAAAAAACGCATGAAACAGCTTATTTTATCTACATTATTACTTGTATCCATCAACATTTTTGCCCAAAAAGCCATACCTAACGTGGATATTAAAACCCTCGAAGGCAAAACCATCAATAGCCAAAAATTAGGGCAAAAAGGCAAAGTAACTATCATCAGTTTTTGGGCTACGTGGTGCGCCCCTTGCAAAAAGGAACTCGATATAGTAACCCAAAAATACGCCCAATGGCAAAAAGATTATAACGTCGAACTCATCGCCGTCACGATTGACAACGCGCAAGGATTGCCCAAAGTAAAACCAATGGTCGCACAAAAAGGCTGGCAATTCACCGTTTTGAGCGATGTAAACAGCGAATTGTTGAATGGCTTAGGTGGGCAAAGTGTACCCTTTACTGTTGTATTGGATAAAAACGGCAAAATCGTCTATGAACACAGTGGCTACAAAGCAGGTGATGAAATAGAGCTTGAAAAAAAAGTCGCTGAATTGAATAAGTAATTGAAAAACAATGAATTGTGGCAAGAGTTTAGTAAACAAAAAGTCACTATTGTCATATCGAGAAAAAAAAGTAACTTTACGGTCGCTGCATTGATCTATTGTAAATTGCTTTACAATGGAACATT
>JAYVKQ010000567.1:0-9691 GCA_043768285.1 Saprospiraceae bacterium
GTGTTTTGCTTTACAAATCGAATAGTCCTAATTGATTGTTCGTACGCGTATATCTGACGCTTGCTTCATTAGCCGATTTAAGTCCACCCTGTCTATTGATTGCCTCTTTTAAAAGGTGTACTTGTTCATCTAACCGCGTGTAGATGGCTTCGGATGTAAACCGCATGACCGACCAACCCATACTTTTCAATTCATTATCCCGTTGTTTGTCTTTATGCACTTGCGTTGGGCTATCGTGAAAGGCATTACCATCACATTCGATGGCTATATCGTTGGCATTGCATTGAACTGCGAAATCGAGTAATCGCGTTTTACCGTTTACTTTTACTTCCCATTGTCGTTCATTTGGTATGCGATGTTCATTCAAAGCCTCAAAAATTATATCTTCCAAAGGGCTATCGTTAAAAAGGTGGTTAATTTCAGGTGCGTTAAGAAATTTTTCATTCGTCGTTTGGATAAAATTTATCTTTCTTGCTAAACGGCAGTATATGGGATTTGACAGTTTGTCCAAACGTTCTACTTCGATTTTGTAGTACATTTTGCCCGATTTTATGTTGTTTAAAGGTTCATCTGGAAACAATTCTTCACGGCTGACGATACGCTTATTTTTTATACGTCCATACCATTCCACCTTCCATTTATCATCGTTGAAAATAGCTGTTTGATAAAAAGCGATGATTTCAGCGTCTCCATTTTTGATATTTTCGGGTGCTGTTTTAACGGGTATTCTATACCATAACTCATTGTGCAAAAGAGCAAAATCTTTTTTATCTTTCATAATGGCTACCACCACATCGTTTCGGTTTTGGAATGGCTTGTTTGTCATAGTAGTTGGTTTTATATTAGAAAAATATACTTTTCAATTACATTTTAACCACAAATTAAGCGTTTGTTCTGTAAAAATAAATATTGAAATCAATATGTTGGTAGTCTTATTTTTAATATTTTTTTATCCTATATTTTATTCCTTTATGTAAAATATTTTTTAATAAAATTGAGATAGGTTAAAAAAAAGAGGAGAGCAATGCCCCCCTCAGTATTTTTAGATAATTTTTTGAGCATTTATTACTTACTTCGAAGCCGAATAATCGGACATATCAATTCCTCCAACGAAATGCCACCGTGTTGGAAAGTGTTTTTATAGTACGTGTTGTAATAATTATAGTTGTTTGGATAGAGAAAATACGCATCTTCTTTAGCAAAAATAAACGTAGAACTCACATTCGGACGCGGCAAACCTACGGATTTTGGGTCGCGTATTTCCAACACATCGCCTTTGTTATATTGCAAATTTCTACCTACTTTATAGCGCAAATTGGTTGTTGTCTCCTTGTCGCCTACTACACGCGATGCCGTTTTTACACGAATAGTGCCGTGGTCGGTGAACACGAATAAGCGGATATTTTTACTCGCTATTTTCTGCAAAGCCGTATAGAGTGGCGAGTGTAAAAACCAAGAGCGCGTCAAAGAGCGATAGGCTTTTTCATCGTTTGCCAATTCTTTCAAAACCTCCATTTCTGTACGGGCGTGCGAGAGCATATCAATAAAATTATAGACAATAAACGTCACATCATTTTTTAAATAATTCAACACATTGTCTTCCAATTGCTTGCCGTGCTGCACGTTGGTGATTTTGGTATAGTCAAATTTCCAGTTTTTGCGCAGTATTTTCGTAATATGCTCTGCCAGTAGGTCAGGTTCTTTCAAGTTTTTGCCGCCTTCTTCGTTGTCATTAAACCACCAATCGGGGTGGCGGGCTTCAATATCGGCGGGCATCATACCTGCGAATATGGCGTTGCGACTATACTGTGTTGTGGCGGGTAATATTGAGTAAAAATAGTCTTCTTCTTCGACGCGGAATAGCTCGGTTATCAAAGGTTCAATCACTTTCCATTGGTCGAAACGAAGATTATCCAAGAGCAAAGCGACAGTCGGAATACCATCACCCACATGAGGGAAAATCTTGTTTTTCAATAAGTTATAACTCATAGTCGGGGCTTTATCGCGTTTTGCACCCAACCAATCGGGATAGTTTTTGACAATAAATTTAGAAAATTCGGTATTCGCTTCTGCCTTTTGGGTTGCCAATATTTCGCCCATATCATCAGACCCCGTGGCATCAAGGCGCAGCTCCCAACTGATGAGTTTTTTATACACATCTACCCATTCCTCGTAGTTCAACCCGCTTTGGATTTGCATAAAAAGCTCTCTAAAATTCTGTTGATAGTCCTGCGTAGTGCGTTCGCTCACAAGGCGTTTGTTATCAATCAATTTTTTTAAAGTCAATAATATCTGATTGGGATTGACGGGTTTTATCAAATAATCTGAAATTTGTTGCCCAATAGCGTCCTCCATGACGTGTTCCGCTTCGTTTTTTGTAATCATCACCACAGGCAGATTGGGCTGTATGTCCTTGATTTTTGCCAAAGTCTCCAAACCAGTCAAACCGGGCATACTTTCATCGAGGAAAACTACGTCAATATCGCGGTTTTTTTCACATTCTTCTAAGGCATCATGTCCGTTGGTTACGGTAACAACTTCATAGCCTTTTTTTTCTAAAAACATAGTATGTGGTTTCAAGAGGTCTATCTCATCGTCTGCCCACAGGATTTTAATTTTATCCATTATTGTTGGTTATTGGTGATAAATAATAAATAGGCTTATAGGAACTTGCAAAAATAATAAAAGGTTGCACAAAAAGTTTGAATATGGTAGGAAACGCCCATACCATTTGGAATATTACCTATATCTGTTAAAATTTTATCCAAACGCGCCATCATGGTTTTATAAAAACGTTTTCAGTATAGAGGTATCGTCTAATGGGCGCACGCAAAAAAGCTGGAATTATGAGGATAATTGCAAGTAAAATGGCTATAAAACGTCCTAAAATTCGGAGAATTTTCTTCATTACTCATGGGTTTTGAGCGATGAAGGTAGATAATTTTTGAAAATTAAATAGGTAGTTCAATTTCACTCAAATCGAGGATAAAACCTTCCAAAACATTTTCGCCTGATAGACTTTTATCGAAACCAATGACTTCTTCTACAGTGCCATTTGCTCTGAATATGTAAGATTTTTTTTCTTTAGGGTCAATGAGCCAACCTAAACGTGTACCATTTTCAATCCATTCAGCCATTTTATCTTGTAAATCAGCTATACTATCGTTTTCTGAACGAATTTCAATAACAAAATCTGGGCTAACGTGGGCAAATCTCTTTCTATCACTGAGAGGAATTGCCGCCCAAGTTTCTAAACGCAACCATGCAGCATCTGCTGATTTTACTGCACCACTTGGCAATGTGAAGCCCGTTGATGGACTAAACACAAGTCCTATTTTCTTTCTAACATTCCAAGATGTGAGTTGATATGATACATTGTTTTCATAAAACCCGCTTTCGCCACCTACTGGATCCATAATAATAATGTCTCGATTTTTAGTTCTTTCAATCCGTTTTGATTTGTTGGCTTGGCAAAAATCGAAAAATGCGTCATCGCTCATTGGTAGCGATACCGTTATTTTCTGTTTTGCAGATGCTGCGGGTATGAGAATTGTTTCATACATATTCTATCAAATTCAGTTTAGAATGTCATTACTTGACAAAGTTATATTCTTTTTTTCAAAAAGCAAATAGTTGAATAATTGTTTTATCCTCCTCTGGCGCCAATTTCTACAATTTCTACATTCTGAATTTTACTATTTTCAATTGCAAATCTAACCAACGTTTTGACACGATGAAAACCCTCATTGCCACACGCGCCTGGGTTTATATGGATGAGGTTAAAATCCCTATCGGGCATTATCTTTAATATGTGCGAATGTCCGCAGATAAAAAGGTCAGGTTTGTGTAGTTTGATGAGGTCTTTTACGCGCGTAGGATATTTGTTTGGATAACCACCGATATGGGTCATCAGCACCGTGACCCCCTCAGTATTCCAGACCAAATTTTCGGGAAAACGTTGTCTAATCTCTTGACTATCAATATTTCCGTACACGGCTTTGAAAGGCTTGAAGGCTTCGAGGGCATTAGCAACGGTGGGGTTGCCAATATCGCCACCATGCCATATTTCATCAACATCTTTAAAATGTTCCATCACTTTTTTATCCAAAAAACTATGCGTATCGGACATTAAGCCTATTTTTTTCATTTAATCAATATCTAATTTGTTTTAAAAAAAATCCAAGAAGGTATATGATTTTGTTTTGATAAAAAATTGAAAATTTTTTATCAAAACAAAATCATATACCGCCCTCATTCCTGCCAAGCATGAAACGATTTACTCTTTTTTTTACACATCAAAGTATAAAGTCAAAGCAACCACTTACTTTTGCGGCGAAATTAGGAAATTATATTGGTGTGGCGAATAGCTTGCACTTTACAATCTGTCAATGTGTCAAAAAGCCTCGTTAGAGGTGTAATATTGGTAACTTAAACTCAAATAAACTCGTAAGAGGCGTAGCCCTGTAATACAAAAGTAGATTGCAGGGCTACGCCCCTTAGACTACTGAGGGGGTGATATTTTACCGATATTGCACCTCTAACGAGGCTTTTTGAACCATTTTTAAGATTAATAGTCAATAATATGCGCAAACTAAAATTAGAAGAACTCAATCGCCTAACGGTCGCCGATTTTAAAATGATGGATAAAACGCCATTAGCCATTGTCTTAGACGATGTGCGCTCGGCTCTGAATGTTGGGTCGGCTTTTCGCACTGCAGATGCGTTTGCGTGTAGCGAAATGGTGCTGTGTGGCTTCACGGCGCAACCGCCCCATCGGGAGATATTGAAAACGGCTTTAGGCTCAACGGATAGCGTGGCGTGGCGGCATTTTGCGGATACTACTACGGCTTTAGAAGCATTAAAGAGGGAGGGGTATATACTCGTGGCAGTTGAGCAAGCGGAGAACCCAGTTTTTTTACAACGTATTGACAATCATGTTTTTACAGATAAAAAATATGCTTTGATATTCGGCAATGAAGTAGATGGGGTATCCGAAGAAGCGATGCAAATGGCAGATTTTGTGGTAGAAATTCCTCAATTTGGGACAAAACATTCTTTGAATATTGCGGTGTCAATTGGCATTGTGACTTGGGAATTTGCGAAGATACTGAGGGGGTGATGTATTAAAAATGGGTGCTTACATTTAGCAAACCGTTATTTTGGTATTGCATTATACCTGTATCATGCGCGGTTGAAGAAAAAATAGGTAATAGTCAATTTGAGTATTTTTGTTAGTATCAATAAAAAATGTATTTAATTAACTATTTGATTATCAAGTAGTTAATTCTTTATTTGTTTTTATGAAAACGTGTATGTGTCGTAAAATCTCAAAGGGATGAAAATATTTTCTACCTAAAAGTAATAGATATTAAAAACTTATACATACATTTGTATATCGAAATAAAATTCGATAACATAATAAAACTGTGAACAATATTGAAATATAATCCTAAACAACCTACCAAGTAGAAGTCAATTTCAACCCATTTATTCGAACTCATATTTTTAAAAGTTTAAACGTGCATAATGGACTTATACCATTTTGTGCTTTCTGTCAGACTATTACAGATTGTACCAACTAAATCACTTACAAACAATATGTAGATAATCAAAAATACGCTTTTAAACTTTTTTTAAACCGAGAACTATGAACATATTCAGAATGATGCTATTGGCGGGCATAGTACTTGCCTTAGCGGGTTGTAAAAAAAATGGCACTTTCGTGCATTTCAAAGTCAAGTTCGACCCCCTTCAAGAACGCCTCAACAGCACGGGCATTCCTGTGGGTGTAACGGCGGGTAAATCGGCACAAACACCCCTTATTAACAGTATTGGTATCAATTCGTTGGAGCTTTCCTTCAATAGTAATGTCCCTATCGGCAAAGGTTCTGTCGTGTATAACATGCCAGAAACGCAAAATGGCGATAGCAAATACTTTGATGTATCGCAAATAACGAAGGCACAAGATGGCGATATTATTCTATCTATACCCATCAAAGATATTCCAAAAGGGAAGTACGAATGGATACGAGCAGGTATTACGTATCAAAATTTTGATATTCAATTCAACTTATTAAATGCGCCTTCAGCGGGCAATTTTATGGATGAACGTGGTACAATGGCAGTCGTCACAGGTGCTAATAATTTCATATCAAAGTTGAAAATCTTCAACCGCGAACAAACAATTGATGCCGCTAAAAAGCAAGGCTTCTGGATGTTTGAAAGCAAATTAAGTCCTGGTTATGCCTCTTATAACACTATCTATCAGGGGCAAATGGCGGCAAATTCCATTACTTTTGTTAATCCAATTGCTCAAACATCGCCTATTCCCAAAGAAGCAAACATCATTACTGGGCGTATGGATACCCCCCTCAGTATTTTGGGCAACGAAGAGGGCGATATTACGGTTGTCTTATCATTTTCGTGCAATAAAATTTTTGAATGGGATGATACTGTTAATCGCAATGGCAAATGGGATATTGACCAGAAAGGGGCTTCTACTACACCATCAATTGAAGCCATTACGGACGTGGGTTTGCGCGGTATGCGTGCCTATATCCAAAATTAGTTGATAGTTGATAGTTGATAGTTGATAGTTTTATTTTATTAAATAATTGAATATCAAAGTATTGTCAACTATCAACTATCAACTATCAACTATCAACTATCAGCTAATTTTAATAACTTGATTATAATCCCATATTATACCCTGATGGCTTAGGCTTTCGGGGTTTCTTTTTTTGTGCGCAGATATTTTCAGTATATACTCATTTTTAGCTTGATCTTGATTTGAAAGAGTATTTTTAAAAAGATAGCATTCTTTTCGAGAAAATTCGTAAATTTGTTCGAGTTAAAATTCCTGTTTCACAACTTTCGTATAAATATAACCTAACCCAAACAGCATAATTAGGCTAACAACACTTTGGAAAAATACATATTTATTACCCTTTTCCTCTCCTTTTTCGGCTTTCCTCTTGTTGCGCAAGAAACATGGTCAGAAGTGTTGCCAACCATTGGCACATTCTCTTCGCCGCGCTTATCAGATTTGAATAAAGATGGTGTTAAGGACATCATACTGGGCGGCGGCGGCTTAGAGTTTCAACACAGCGATACTGCCATGTTCGCCTTAGATGGCAAAACGGGCAAAATGCTCTGGCACGTTGGTGCGCGTGACCAGATATTTGGGTCGGCTGCATTGATGGATATTACGGGCGATGGTATCGAAGAGGCTTTTATAAATGGGAGGTCGTCAGAGTTAAAAGCCATTAATGGCGCAACAGGCAAGGTATTATGGGCTTTTGATACCGTCTTTTATGGTTTAAATAAAACCAAACGGTGGTATAATTTCTACAATCCTCAGTTTATTCACGATGTGGATAAAGATGGATTTAAGGATATTTTAATTTCAAACGGTGGCGATATTTGGGTACTGCCGCATAATCCAAACCGACCCGCAGGGCGTTTGGTCATTATCTCCTCAAAAACAGGCAAACTCTTAGCGGATGCCAATATGCCCGATGGTCGAGAGATTTATATGTCTATCAGTATTAATTTTAATGATAAAAAACCTTTAACCTCTAAAATCATTTTTGGAACAGGTGGCGAAACTGTAAGGGGCAATCTTTATGTCGGCACTTTAGAGATGGTGCTTAAAAAAGACCTTTCGAGAGCTATCTTGCTTGATTCCAGTGTTAATAAGGGCTTTATCAGTCCGCCCGCTTGGGTTGATATTAATACTGATAAACAAAAAGATATGGTCGTAGCCTCTGTTGACGGCAGGCTAATGGCTTACGACGGGGCGAACTACAAAAAACTATGGCAAACCACTCTTGAAGGTACGGAAGCATATAGCTCTATGGCAATCGGGCATTTCAATAAAGATGCTATTCCCGATTTTTTTGTCAGTTTTGCACAAGGCGTTTGGCCCGATTTGAGTTGGACAAAACAAGCGATGATTAATGGCAAAAATGGGCAAATTGAGTACCGCGATTCGTTAGGCTATTATCAAACATCAAGTCCTGTTGTCGTGGATTTGACAGGCGATGGTGTAGAGGAAGTGCTGTTAAGCGTTGATTATCAAGTAGTTGATGCCATTGGTAGAAAAGAGTTTTATACAACACTTTACGCCATTGATTTTGTAGGCAAAGAAGCCTTACCCATTACGGAGGGGTTGCCCGGGCATAATGTTTCCTCAACACCGTGGATAGGTGATATGGATAATGATGGTTTTTTAGACATTGTATATTGTCATGGTACGAATTCAAAAAAGACCTATACGTTTGATGGCTTGCGCGTGACGCGTTTGAAAACGACTTTTTCTATTAAAAAACCTATTAAATGGGGTGCGTATATGGGGAGTGGGTATGATGGGGTGTATAGAGATTGATTGTTACAAATAAGTTACTTACATTTGTAGTAGTAATGGTAGTAGTAGGCGTTGAAAGCCAAGAAGTACGTAAAATATTGATTACCAACAAGGTGATAAAAAAGTAATATCTGATTTAATGTATAGAAAGAGGGGGTAAGGCTGCGTGGCTTTACCCCCTCAGTATTTTATGTCAAAAAAAAATCCAAACCCTACTTTTCTTCGTAACTTATATCAAGAAATCACCAATTTTAATCAAGTCGTTATATATTTGTGATAACTATTAATGTCCTTTGTCTTAAAAATATGTTGCAGGTGTAAATAATTCGTTGAAAATGGTGAATTGTAGTGTCGAATAAATTCGACACTACAGTCGAAACCTTCAACGAATTTTTTTACACCTCCAATATGTTTGTATGGGGATATCAATTGTAAATTATCCATTATCCATTATCCATTATCCATTATCCATTAAATAAAATCTATGGCTTATTTAGAAACCACTATTGACGTTTACCGCGAAGCGGCGGAAAACCCACAGATCGGCTTGTGCTGTACAACGACACCCGTTTGGCAACTGCCTGGCTTGAAAATGCCGAAAAAAATGTTAGAAATGAACTATGGTTGTGGTTCAACGGTCAATCCACGAGACCTTGTGAACAACCCCTCAGTATTGTATGTTGGTATTGGAGGTGGTATGGAATTGCTACAATTCGCATATTTTAGTCGCCGCAAAGGGGCAATTGTTGGCGTGGACGTGGTAGACGAGATGATTGATGCGTGCAAAGAAAACCTCGTTGAAGCTGAAAATCAGAATAAATGGTTCAAGAAAAACTATATAACTGTCAAAAAGGGCGACGCGCTTAATTTGCCAGTTGAAGACAATTCGATTGATATTGCTGCCCAAAACTGCCTTTTTAATATATTCAAAGCCGAAGATTTGAAAAAAGCTTTGCAGGAAATGTATCGTGTCTTGAAACCAAATGGCAAACTCGTGATGAGTGACCCCACCTGCGAGCAACCGATGAGCGATGAACTGCGCAACGACGAACGCCTACGTGCTTTATGTCTCACGGGGTCTATTCCACTCGCGGATTATATCAAAATGATAACAGATGTAGGTTTCGGTACTGTGGAAATTCGCGCTAAACGTGCTTACCGTTTATTATCGCCAAATCATTATCCAACAAATGAACTAATCTATATTGAAAGCGTAGAAGTGGCGGCTATTAAAGACCCCATGCCTGCCGATGGTCCTTGTGTATTTACAGGCAAAACGGCAATATATTATGGCAATGAAGAATTTTTTGATGATAAAAAAGGGCA
>JAYVKQ010000568.1:0-8084 GCA_043768285.1 Saprospiraceae bacterium
TATTACTACTACTATTACTACTATTATTACAATCAAACAACACCCAAACAAGTGGGTACAGAAATTAACTGGGCGGATATTAGCGCAGGGCAATTGCACACAGCAGCAGTAAAAACCGATGGTACACTCTGGACTTGGGGCTACAATGGCTATGGTGCTTTGGGCAACGGATCTACCGCTTCTTTTAATTCGACACCTACACAAGTTGGGTCGGGCAATACGTGGAAAAATGTAAAAGGCGGTGGAATGCACACAATGGCACTAAAAACCGATGGTTCGCTTTGGTCTTGGGGTGCAAATTATAATGCGCAATTAGGTATTAACTCAACGACTTATAACGAAACAAATCCTGTTCAAGTAGGTTCTGAAGTTAATTGGAAACAAATTAGCGCAGGTATGGATCACTCTACGGGTCTTAAAAACGATGGTTCGGCTTGGTCTTGGGGTGCAAATAACAGTGGGCAATTGGGGAACGGTTCAAGAAACCAAGGTATTACGCCGTCTCAAATTGGTTCTGATGTAGATTGGATAGACATAAGCGCAGGTGGGTATCACAATATAGCATTAAAAGGCGATGGTGTTGTTGCTCTTACTCCAACTTTAACGGGTGATAATGCCGTCTGCCAAAATGCAACGGCACAATTAACGGCAAGTATCTCAGGCACAGCTACTTGGTCAAGTTCTGATGAAACAGTCGCAACAGTGTCTGCAACAGGTCTTGTTACTGGCATTCAAGCAGGTATTGTGACAATTACTTATACTGTCACTGTAGGCAATGCGTCAGGCACCGCAACTAAGGTACTAACAATCAATGCTTTACCAACGCTTTCAATCACAGGTTTAAATGGAAGCTATTGCAAAAGTGCATCGGCTGTTGCTTTATCGGGTTTACCTGCGGGTGGCAGTTTCACAATAGATGGCATAGCAGCGACAATATTGACCCCCTCAGTATTAAGTGTTGGCAATCATACAGTTGTGTATAATTTCAGTGATGCAAACGGTTGTTCAAACTCGATTAGTCAATCATTTATAATTAACGAAATCCCTGCTACACCAGTAGTTAATGTACTACAACCAACGTGTTCAGTAACGACAGGCAGTGCAACAATTGAAAACCCAGTACTTAATGGCGTTTATAGCTTTGATAATGGCGCAACGTATCAAGCCAATCTGCACAAGGCAATTATGAGCGAAGGTACTTACAGCGCGATAAGTAAAAACAGCGTTACGGGGTGTATTTCACCCACAACAGAAATCGTGATTAATGCACCTTTGGCAGTGCCAGCTAAACCAGTCGTCAATGTAGCACAGCCAACTTGTACTGTTTCAACGGGTACAATTACTATCACAAGCCCATCGGTAGGCGTTTCATACAGTTTTGATAATGGCGCAAGTTACGAAACCTCAAATGTTAAAACAGTTGCCGCTGCCAGTAACTATACAGTTGTGGCAAAAGACAATATTTCAGGCTGCGTTTCATTGACCACGGAAGTGAGCATTGCACCACTACCCAATGTACCGACATACAGTATATCTGCATCAAAAATGTTTATTGGGGCGGGTGAAACGGTTACTTTAAGTGTGGTGGCAGCTTGCACGTCATGTACTTACAATTGGAGTAATGGACAAACAGGCAATCCACTAATGGTGACCCCCTCAGTACCAACGACTTATACGGTATCAGTGACGAATACGAATGGCGATTGCCCCGTAACGGCATCAACGATGATAACTGTTTATCCAGCGAATACATTTGTATTTGACCCGTCAAAATGTTATAAAATAACTAATAAAAAATCGGGCAAAGCATTAAGCGTTTCTGGTAATAATACGGCTAATAACACACCCGCTATCCTTACAGCTTACTCAGGTGGCGCAAATCAAAAATGGCAACTGGCTACAACTTCTGATGGTTTTGTAAAAATCAAAGGCACACAAAGTGGTCGTTTTTTAACCAATAATTCTACGCAAAACAACACGCAAGTTTATGTGTACGATTATGCAGCAAATGACGCAGCGGATTGGAAAATGGAGCATACAAGCGGCGGTTATTACCGTATTTCTCATAAAAAAAGTGGTAAATCATTGGATATAACCAATAACTCTGCGGTGCAAGATGCCAATGCTGTTACAAAACAGAATAATAGCAACGATGGTCAGTTGTTTAAAATTGAAGAAGTCATATGTGAAAATGGATTGAGCTTAGTAGCTACAACAACAACGGATCAAGTAGCCGCGAATGTTGAAGCCAATAAAACTATTGCTATTGAAACAGCACAAGAGGCAACAGCAACGCCGAGTGAAATTACGAAAGTAGGAGGGTCTATTACGGAAAAGCCGACTTACAAATCAGTTGGTAACGCTGTTATTTTCCCGAATCCTGCTTCTACTTATTTTCAAACGGATTTGAGTGCGTACAAAGATAAAGCGGTCACTATTATGCTTTACAATCAAATTGGCGCATTGGTAGCCACACATCAAGTTGAGATAGCGGGTTCAGAACCAGCTCAAATGGATGTGTCAAAATTCCAAAGCGGCAACTATATTGTCCGTATTGTCTCAAAAGGCACAATTGATTTGATGAAAAAAATTGTGATAATGAAATAATATTGGAAGTAGGGTGCATGATAGGCAAAAGCCACTTCGACTTGCGAAGTGGCTTTTTGTGTATGTGCTCTCGCTTGACTATCCTGTTCATAATCAAGTGGCTGTGAGATATGTACCCCCCTCAGTATTTTAAAACGCCAACACACACCGTTCCTTAGTAAACAAATCAAGATGTGTTTCTACTTCAATAAGGCTTTTTTCATTATCAAAATGGTCTTTATAGGCTTCTTTGAGTTCCTTGCGTTTGATGGTTTCCATAAAGCGGCGGGCATCGGTTTTGGTTTCTAAAATAAGGGGCGGAACGATTTTGGGTTTGCCATCTTTGCCCTTAGCGACCATCGTAAAATAGCTGGTATTGGTGTGTTTTACCTCGCCTGTTTCGATATTTTCAGCCGATACGCGAATACCCACCACCAAAGAGGTATTGCCCACATAATTGACCGAAGCCGTGAGGGAAACCAATTCGCCGACCTCAACGGGTTCTAAAAAAACGACATTATCCACCGTTACCGTCACACAATACGTACCCGCGTGTTTGGCAGCACAGGCGTAGGCTGCCTTATCCATTAAGGAAAGTAATATGCCACCGTGAATTTTGCCGCCAAAATTGGCGTAACTCGGTATCATCAACTCGGTTATGGTGGTTTTGGAGTGGCTTACAGACCTCGGTTCTAATTGATTTTCCATATTTTGTTCAACTATTCAAACATTCAAATACCATGCGGTAAAAATCGGGATGCGATTGCCATGTCTGTCCCGTCACGTAGCGACCATCTTTCACTGCTTCTTTTTTACTGACATATGTACCGCCGCAAACCTCTACTTCAAAGCGCACATTTTCATAGCACGTTAGCATTTTGCCTTTGACCAAACCCGCAGCCACCAATATCTGAATACCGTGACATATTGAAAAGATATACTTCTCACTTTTGTCAAATTCCCTTACAATTTCTATCACCTTTTTATCGTGGCGCAAAAATTCGGGCGCACGACCACCTAAGAGCAATATCGCTGTATAATCCTTAGTTTTCACATCCGCAAAAGCTATATCCGAAGGCACAATATACCCCGGTTTTTCGATATAGGTATCCCAACCTGGTTCAAAATCGTGGATAACCAAATTGAGCCTTTTTTTAGTCGGCGCAGCGATAACGGCTTCATAACCCGCTTCTTCAAACCGATGCTTAGCGTATAGACATTCGTAGCCTTCGCCCGCGTCGCCCGTAATGATGAGTATTTTTTCTTTTTTAGGCATTTTCAATTTTGTTTGATTTTTCTTTTTGAAAAAAGGAAAACAAACTTAGTTTAAAAAATTTTAGTAGCGAAATAAATTTTACAGATTGCCTATATTTTATCTCGACTTTTTTCATTGTTTGGAAACGATTAAAAAATAAATTGGTCAAATTGTACCGTCGAATTTATTCGATGGACTGCGTAAGTCTTTGATTATCAACGCCTCCGTCGAATGAATTCGACGGTACAATGAATAACTTATTTTTCTACATTGCTTAAAAATATTTCAAAAATAAAGGCGTTTTTAAAACCCAAATACTGAGGGGTACGCAAAATAAACATTTCTAAAAAACAAATATTTTGAAAATTTATGTTTATTTTATATGCAATTATAAAACAAAATAAATATACCTTTGGACATTCATTAACCAAAACCGCTTTAATATTATGACTGTCGTAAAAAACATACAAAAAGAACAAACCGCTGACATCACTTCCATCGCCTATCAAGAACTGATTGCTGAACTCATTGAGCGCGTCAAACATGGACAATTAACGGCTTATAGAGCCGCCAACAAAGAACTCATTAACCTCTATTGGGATATGGGTAAACGCATCGTTGAACGCCAACAGCTTTATGGTTGGGGTAAGTCCGTTGTCGAATTGCTTTCCAAAGATTTGAGAAAAGCTTTTCCACGTATGAATGGGTTATCCGCTTCAAATCTTTGGAGGATGAGAGCTTTTTATGTAGCTTATGCCACCTCTGAAATTCTCGCACCAGTGGTGCGAGAAATAGGATGGACGCAAAATTTTATCATTTTTGAAAAATGTAAAGACCCTAATGAACGCCTATTCTATATCCACCAAACCCGCAATTATGGTTGGACAAAGAATGTCCTTATTCATCAAATTGACAATCAATCTTACGAAAAAACGATTATCAATCAACAAAATTTTGAATTGACTTTGCCTCAACATTTGAAAGATCAAGCCATTTTAGCCGTTAAAGATGACTATACTTTTGATTTTTTAGAATTGGGCGATAAACATTCTGAATATCAATTAGAACAAGCCATTTTAAACAATATCCGTCATTTCTTAATTGAAATGGGCGGCGATTTTTGCTTCATTGCCAATCAATTTCCTATTGATTTGAACGATAAAGAATATAGAGTTGATTTGCTTTTATACCATCGGGGCTTGCAATCATTGGTCGCTATTGACCTCAAAATTGACGATTTTGAACCAGAACATACTGGAAAAATGAGCTTTTACCTCTCACTCTTAGATGATAAGGTTAAAAAGCCCGCCGAAAATCCCAGTATAGGCATCATCATCTGCAAAAATAAAGATTTTACAACCGTTGAATTCGCCTTACGGGATACCAATAAACCCATCGGCGTTGCTACCTATAATATTACCCAATCACTGCCCAAAGAATTAAGTTCATTTTTCCCATCACCAGAAGAATTAGTCAAGCGCGTTGAAGCTGTTATTGAAGCTGTTAAAAAACAGGAAAAAAAGAGTTTTTAAAGTGAAAATACTGAGGGGGGGAGGCTATCAAGCCTCCTCCGCTTCCATACTCCAATGCTCAGGTGAACGCCACAAACCAGACAACAAAATCTGCCGCATATAGAAAAACTCTTTGGGCAACTTGTCATACATCCGTTCAAATAACTCTTGATGACCGACCAATTCTTTTTTCCATTCTTCGCGGTCAATGGTCATTATTTGCTCAAATTGTTCGGGCGTAAAATCAGACCCCGACCAGTCCATATTTTCGTAGCGAGGCATCCAACCAATGGGGCTTTCTACGGCATTGGCACGACCTCTTACCCTTTCGATAACCCATTTCAATACCCGCATATTGTCGCCAAAGCCGGGCCAAATGAAATTGCCTTTTTCGTCTTTTCTAAACCAATTGACGCTAAATATGCGCGGTGGGCTTTGCAAAGTGCGCCCAAAATTGAGCCAATGGTTGAAATAATCTGCCATATGATAGCCGCAGAAAGGCAGCATGGCAAATGGGTCACGTCTCACTTTACCCACTTCACCAAAAGCGGCGGCGGTGGTTTCTGAGCCCATTGTTGCACCCATATACACACCAAATGTCCAATTAAAGGCTTGATAAACCAACGGAATAGTGGTGCTTCTGCGCCCACCCAAAATGAATGCCCTTATGCGCACGCCATCGGGGTCTTCCCATCGCGGGTCAATAACGGGGTTTTGATAAGCGGGAGCCGTAAAACGTGCATTGGGATGCGCCGCCGGTTTTCCACTGGATGTATCGTAGGGCTTGCCCGTCCAGTCGGTCAAGCCTTCGGGTATCGTTTTGGTCATACCTTCCCACCATACATCATTATCGGGCGTGATAGCAACATTTGTAAAAATAGTATTCTCTCGAATGGTTGCCATTGCATTCGGATTTGTTTTCTCATTTGTGCCAGGCGCAACGCCAAAATAACCCGCTTCGGGATTGATGGCAAATAGGCGATTATCGGCACGCGGTTTGAGCCACGCAATATCGTCACCAACAGTCGTAATTTTCCAACCATCGAAGGTTTTGGGTGGTATCAGCATAGCAAAATTGGTCTTGCCACAGGCACTTGGGAACGCCGCCGCCACATATGTTTTTTCACCCTGCGGACTTTCTGCGCCCAATATCAACATATGTTCTGCCAACCAACCTTCTTCGCTTGCCATACTGGAAGCTATCCGTAGGGCAAAACATTTTTTACCCAATAGCGCATTGCCACCATAACCCGAACCATATGACACGATAGACCGTTCTTCAGGATAATGCACTATGTATTTTACAGTAGGATTGCAGGGCCATTTTACATCTTTTTCGCCTTCATCTAAAGGCGCACCAACGGTATGCAAACATTTAACAAAATCGCCTTTTTCATTCAAGGCGATTAAGGCTTTTTTACCTATGCGGGTCATAATTTTCATATTCACCACCACGTATTCAGAGTCGGTCAGTTGAACGCCCATTTTAGCCAACGGCGAGCCAATAGGACCCATACTAAATGGAATAATGTACATCGTGCGCCCTTTCATGCAACCCTCCAACAAAGGATTAAGCGTGTTTTTCATATCCTTTGGATGCACCCAATTATTCGTAGGACCCGCATCTTCTTTTCGCAAACTACATATATAGGTACGGTCTTCTACCCGTGCCACATCGCTTGGGTCAGAAAAACAAGCATAACTATTGGGTCTTTTTGCGGGGTTGAGGCGTGTAAATGTCCCTTTTTCTACCAATTGCTGGCATAGTGTATCGTATTCTTCATCAGAGCCATTGCAGAGGTGAATAGCATCAGGTTGGCACAGTTGTACCATGTCGTTTATCCATTCACGCAAGGCTTTATGCTTGATGTTGGAGAGAGAAATAACTTTCATAATTTGAATTTTATTGGATAGAATAATTATTCATTTTTAAGGGAGGAGGAAATAATAAGTTGGTCAAATGTACCGTCGAATTCATTCGATGGGCTACGTAAACCATTGATTACCAACGCCTCCGTCGAATAAATTCGACAATACATTTGACCAACTTATTTCTTCTGCGTCCCTAAATTGGTTTTACGGCATATTTTTCTAAAAACTCTTCCATTTCCTCTACCATATCATAAGAGCCGATGGCTATAGTAACGTTTTGATGCAAGTTTTTAGGGGCTAAATCCATAATTCGATTTCTGCCCAACGTGATAGCTTTACCGCCAGCTTGTTCGACCACAAAACTGAGGGGGGCACACTCGTACAATAGCCTTAACTTTCCTTTTGGATATTTACGGGTATTTGGATAGAGGAAAATACCCCCTTGAAACAAGATGCGGTGTATATCCGACACCATAGACCCAATGTACCGCAAGCTATAATTCATATCCGAACAATGGTCAATGTATCGCCTCATTTCTACATCAAATTTGAGGTAATACCCTTGATTGACGCTGTAAAAATTGCCCTTGCGGGGCATTTTAATATCCTTATGGCTCAAGCAAAATTCGCCGATACTCGGGTCGAGGGTGAAGCCATTCACACCATTGCCCGTCGTATAAACGAGTAGGGTAGAAGTACCATATAATACATATCCCGCCGCCACCATTGCCGACCCTTTTTGCAGAAAATCATCTATTGTAGCCGCTTTTGATGGCTCGCTGGTGCGTCTATATATGCCAAAAATAGTCCCAACTGAGACATTGACATCAATATTAGAAGACCCATCTAAAGGATCAAAA
>JAYVKQ010000569.1:0-4982 GCA_043768285.1 Saprospiraceae bacterium
TGTTTACAATATTAAAAATTCTAAAATGGTTTGGATTCCAAATGCAGGACACAGCTTTTGGTTAGATCAACCAAAAGCTGCCATTGATACCTTAGACAATTTCTTGAAATCGACACCACGATTTTGATAATACATAATGATTGCCTCCTCAGTATTTTCTCTATTTTTAGGAAAAAGTAAGGGTATTTTTGTCGAAATGCAAGCATAGATTTTTTTGACGTAAAATATCCATACCTAAAACACCCGAGTAGTTGGAAAGGATGCCATTTGCGATAAAATCAATGATTTGAATCGGGTGATTTTTAAATTGAATCCCAAAAACATCAATGGAATCAATTTTAAAAACATCGGCAAACATTCGACCGTTGGCAGTTTCAACTTCCACTTGTCCGATGGCTTCTTTTAGGTTGATTTGCTCAATATGCAAGATATTTTTGTCGAGATAAGTGTCCGAAGAACCCGTATCTAACAAAAAAGGGAGTGTGCTTTCTCCATTAATTTCGACGTGAACGACCATTAAACCGTCTTCGTCGAGCCACTCAAAAGGGTATGTTATTTTTTTTATTGCGATTTGTGAAGTGTTCTCAATAGACCAATATGATAACCTGATTTGTGTTGTCCAGTGTAGGTTAAAGTAAATTTTTTATAACCTTCACGGCGTTCCCCACCTTCGATACTCGCTACACGCTTGTCTTGGTGGTGTGCCAAAACAGTACCTTTTAGGATTTTCATACCGTCGAAAATGGGATTGCCTAAAACTACCCATTCATCGGGATATTGATTTTTAATGTCTTCCCAAGTCAAGATTTTATCTTCAATTATTTCCATTGTCTTTTATTTCAAAATAATTATTTTAAATTTTTAGTACAAATTTAAGTGTTTTTTATCAAAATCAAATACCCCTCAGTATTTTCTCTATTTTAATCAAAAAATCAAATTTTAAAATGAAAAAAACAATCTCATTCACCGCTTTTTGCCTTTTGGTAAATCTTGCTTTTGCCCAACACGACCACCATGTGGACGATACCAAAACAACCGAATCGCACGGACACAACCACCTCGTTCATATCCAATCATCACGGGCGCAAAATTTTTATATCCATAATTTGCCGTCGCCAAAATTGATGAAAGGCATTGGGCAATCCAAGATGCAGATTGTTACCAAATCTGAAAAAACGCAAGCCTATTTCAATCAAGGGATTAATCTTTTACACGATTTTGGGGATTTTGAAGCCTATCGAGCTTTCAAAGAAGCCATTAAGCATGATTCAACGGCGATTATGCCTTATTGGGGATTGCTCCAAACGCCCGGTCCCGATGAAGACAGCGTACTCACAAGTCTGAAAAAAAATGCCGTAACGCAGTTGAAAAAATTGGTTAAAACTGCCAATGAACACGAGAAACTGTATGCTGAAATGGCACTTTTGGGCGATTCGCTCAAAGAAAAAGCCTATCCCGAAATGGTTAAAAAGTATGAAGTGATTATCCACAAATTCCCCGAAGATATTGATGCCAAATTGTTTTTAGCCTTAGGCAAAATGAGTGGTTTTGATACCAGTATGAACCCCAATGAAGGTCAAATGTACAGTGAGTTGTTGCTCAAAGATATACAACGGATTGACCCCAATAACCATGCTTTTCATCATTATTGGATTCACGTCATGGAGCATTGTTGCCCAGAACGCGCTCTGGCGAGTGCCGATGCTTTGACGGCACTTGCGCCCAATTCGGGGCATATTGTCCACATGCCAGGGCATATTTACAACCGTGTAGGCGATTACAAACGGGCGTATGATGCTTTTGTCGCTTCCGTAAAAGTGGATTCAGCGTACATGAAAAACGAGGGCATTGAAGAAGTGGACAATTGGAATTATATCCACAATGTCAACTATTTAATCAACAATTGTGTGCATGATGGCAGGCACAATGCCGCCCTTTTTTATGCTGAAAAGCTAAAAAACATGAAAGTGGATAAAGACAGGAAGAAGATTTATGACGGTAATTTTTTAAATCAAGGCATATTAGCACCCGCCAAAATGGAAATGGCTTTTGGTAACTGGGAGGAAGCCATAAAACAATTGGAAAAAGTGACGAATACGGACACCGCTTACAGCTTTGCAAGCATGGAATTTAAAAATTGCCTAACACTTTTTGCAAAAGGTATGGATGCCCTTGATAAAAATAATGTGAACGATGCCCTACAATTTTCTAATAATTTAGATGCCATCTTGTGGCGAATTGAAAAGCAATCTGGAAAAGATAGTACCTTAAATCAACCCTTTGACCGATTTTCTTGGGGCTATCTAAACACCTTAAACACTGCCAGTTTAGAGTTGCAGGGCTGTATAGCCAGTTATCAAGGCAACTATGAAAATGCTGTGAAATTGTTGGAGAAGGCGGAGAAAAACGAAATAGATTTGGGTTATGGCGAGCCACCTTTGTATGCCCGACCCGTAGCTTACAGCATTGCCAAAATGCACGAAAAAGCTGGAAAAATGGAAAAATCAATGGAAAAATATCAAGAATTACTCAAACGTTTTCCAAAATCGGCGATGGTTTATTTTGAATTATTAAAAAACTACCGCAAAAAAGGCAATGCAGAAAAGGTAAAAGAATTTGAAAATAAGCTAAAAGAAGCGACTCAATATGCAGATAAAGGGATGTTTGGCGTGATAAAGAAGTGAGAAACACCCGCTCAGTCGTGCCTATGGCTTGTCATGCTTTTAGCTTGATGGAGCGAAACGCACCATATTTTCTCTATTTTTTATCAAAAAAACGAACAAAGGTTTACTTTTTTTGAACATGAATATCAATCAGTAATTTACATTTCTTTGATTAATTTCATTGAAAAAAACAGTATCGTCAAACCACCAATACTGATGCACAACCACATAAACCACGGTTGTTGCCAAAAACTGGCTTTTAGGTCGGTTGCAGTGTCTTGTAGTTGATGCTCAATGGATATGATGTTTGTTTCGGGTATATCATTCGATATAGTTTCTTTAAAATAAGCCAAATCATACTGAGGGGGTTGTAGATTTGGGTTGCCTGTTGTCACGCTATATTGTATATTCGTTTTTAAATCAGCAACAGCAAAAATTGGTTTTTGATAGAACTTGATTGAAGAAACTTCCAAAGGTGGATTGTCTTGATTGTCAATTTCAATAAACAACGTTTTTTGCTTAGTATTAGCTATCTCAAAAGCATTACTTTGATTTGATACCAATGAAAAATGAGCCATATCTTCTTGATATAGCACTGTTTTATGCTTTTCTACGCGCTCCTTATTGGTATATATCCGTACTTGGCGTTTAAAAAGGCTCGTTGTATTCATACCAAAAACGACCTTATCTATATATTGAGGATAGTCAAAAACGACCTTCATCAGCGTCTTTTTTTCAGCGAGAACTTGCATCGTTTCTACCAATTGTCCCTTAATGTGTTGAAGATTGCCTTTCAAAAAATTGGTCTTTGCATGACCTACTTTCAATACATTGATGGGCAATGTCGAAGTATCATCAAAGACAATTTTCAAATAGCGATAGGAACATAATGGAAACGATATATCTTTAAGCACTTCTGTTGTTTCGTCGCTGTTCAAATCGCTCAATGTGCCATTATTCACCAAGCCAAACCACTCTTTTTGGTCATTGCTTCCACTGACGCTGTATTTTTTTGTCACTTCCGAATTGACAATTACGAATTGTAAGTCCTTGATTTGGAGTTTCTTATTTTCTACTTCTATCGCTGTTGATTTCCTATTGGTAATCACTTTTGAGATAATTGGGAAGTCTTCAAATTGCTCAATTACCTTCGTGGGTGTATTGGCTACCAAAAAATAAGGCACTTCCCTATTTTCAGCATTAAAAATCCTAAAATCACTCAAATCATCTCTTGAATATGAGCGAATTTCGCTCGGCACAATCATTTTATGCAAACCATCTTTTGTCACAGCTTGTATGGTTGCTGTCGTGTTGTTTTGTGCTGATGAACCATTAGCACATAGGAAGGTCAATGAAATAATTAGCGTAAAATTAAAAACGATATTACGCCCATTATTGCTCAAATCTTTTGGAAATTTGCGAACTTTCCAAAAGGTATTGGATAACGTATTTTTCGCTTTTTTACATAGTTTATACATTGCCCCCATCTTGCTCATTGTCGCTCTTTTTAGTATCATCTAAAACCAATACTTTTAATTTTTGATACACGAATGATATAATTAAAATCAAAACGCCTAATAGGATAAAGGCAACTATTTTGCCCGTCTCGGAAGCATTTTGAATATCATATAAAAATAATTTCACAATCGTTAACCCCAATAAAGTCAAGGCAATAATGCGTATCGTTTTGTTTTCTCGCTTTATGCCAAGAATGAGAAACGCAAAAGCTAAAACGCCCCATAATATCGGAAATCCTGTTTTGACGATATGGGTCAATGCCAATGTTTGGTCAGTTGAAAAGACCAACCCATGCAACATCAGTTCTGAACTTGTCATATAAACAACTAAAAACGCGGCAACCCAAAGCGCAGAATTTGTATTTAAAAAGTCTATTTCAAGGTGTTCTTTATGGATTTTATAAACCCCATATGCCAAATACAGCACGATGCCCAAAGATATATAATGAAAATAAAAAGCTATTCCATTACCTGCATCCCCCCTCAGTATTTGTTCTGTATTTTCATAAAAAGGATAGTTTGAAAACCAAAAAGTCCATAAAAGGATATTACCAATGCCGAGTAAAGTGGCTAAAGTGTAACCCGTAGCAGACTTAACGCGACACAGCGCAACAAACAAAATTGCACTAAACACTAAATGATACAACACCAATACCGAAGCCGCCGAACTCATACCCACAAAATGGTTTTTCGATTGAAAATTGTCGAGTAGAGCGGGGGACGTGTTGCCCCCACCCTCTCACAGAACCGTACTTGAAACTCTCGCCTCATACGGCTCTTACGAATCACTTCACTTAGGGTG
>JAYVKQ010000570.1:0-4611 GCA_043768285.1 Saprospiraceae bacterium
TTTAAATTCTAATAACACCTCATCGGAAACACCGACAGAATAGAGTTTTAATAACTCAATTTGAATATTAGACAATGGAGGAGTAGGTGTTTGAAATACCATTTTTAAAGTTTTTATTTTACCCGTTTATCAATTGTTCTTTATACTCTTGTTCAAATTCAATCAATTTGAGTAAAGTCACAATAGGGAAAGGTAAGGTTTTGAGAATGTTAAAATGGGCATCGTTAGAGACTAAACAAATGGCATTGGCTGAAACAGCACAGTCCACATATTTGTCATCATCAGGGTCTTCAACGATTGCTCTGAAATTAAAAAATATATTAATTTTTTCAGTATAAGGAAGTATAGTAATCAAGTTTGTAACATTTTCAGCTACTTCTACCCCATTTTTTTGTTCTAAAATCTCTCTGTATTCTAAAAGAATTTCATTAGATACACACAAAATGATTTTTCCTTGAAGAATACAATCGAAAATCCAGCGAAAAGGAGATTTTCTACCAATAATGGCAATGAGAATATTGGTATCAAGGACGATGCGTAAACCTGTTGTGTTCATTAGTCCAGTTTATCATGTCTTGTTCTGTTAAATTTTGTTCTTCCCATATTTTGTCCATAGCCTCTGTGGCTTTATCGGCAAAATAATGAGCCAACAGAAGTCTAATTTCAAAAAGATGTTTTTCTGAAATATTGTTTTGATACAATTTCAGTAATTCAATTTGTAAGTTACTAAGATTTGATACTTGACCCATTGTAAATATTTTTTACAAAATTACACTTTTTAATAAAAGAGACAAGTTTTTTCTTTCGACGCGCATGAATGGTAATAAAATACCGAAACAATAGTAATTGCTTGAATACTTAGGGTATTAGAGTATTATCAAATCTGTAATACGATTAAAATGCCGAATATTCAATGTTTTTAAGGGTAAATTATGCACCAAGGCTGTAGCTGCAATAAAAATATCACGATGATCAATGGCTTGATGTATTTTTTGTAGGTCTTGATAGATAAGTGCAGCTTTTGCAGCTACCGCTTTGTCAAAAATTAACACGGGTAATGGGTTTAGCAAATTTTCAACGTCCGACCATTTTGAAGGTGTAGATGCGCCCATATATAATTCATACCATGTTACCGCAGTCACATAAGGCGTTGTACTCAAAGGCAAATTGGCTAAAGTTGTTTGCGTTTTGTCTTTTGCTCTAAGATGTTCTATGAAAACAGAGGAATCTATTACCATTCGGGGGCAGTCCAGTTAAAGCTTTGAGTAGATTGTTCGATAGTCTGTATGTCAGCTTCAGTCCAAACAGAAACTTGGCTTATCTGTTGGCGATAAGCAGCCATATCAAAGGAAGTAGATTTAGTAGTTATATCTTCTTGTTTTGTAAAACGCACTTTTAAACGATTTAACAAGCCTACTATTTTTTGATATTGTTCGAGCGTTCCGATTTCTATTTGTATTGTCATGTTTAATATTTTTTACAAAATTACACTTTTTGAAATAATGAACAAGTTTTTTCTTTCGATGCGCATGAATGGTAATAAAATAGAGAAACAATGGTAATTGCCTGAATACTGAGGGGGTACTATATTTGCGTATCCTACCGATTTAACCTAAAAAAAAATTATTTAACAAACCCATTTTATTAACAAAATTTCATTTTTAACTATGAAAAAAATTACCACACTCGCTATCGTAGCGATAGCCTTCATTCTGTTTAGTTGTCAAAAAGACCAAACCTTGCAATCTGACAACGCCTTACAAACACCACCAATAGACGAAAGTCAATATTTCACACCTTCCAAAGAATATTTGGCAGCATTGGAAGCGGCAACTACCCCCTCAGTGTTGAGAACCCGCGCAGCTTGTGATTGGATAGAAATTCCCGCTGGTTCAACTGATGCACTTGCAAAAGCTGTAAATGATGCTTGTGCTGGCGGCGTTATTTACTTGAAAGCGGGCGTTCATACCGAAACTAAGGCGATTACTATTTCAAAATCGGTGAAAATTGTGGGGGAAACGGGGGCAATTTTAAAATTAAAATCAATAGCAAGACCTGCAAATCCTGATGGTTCCGTTCCGACAGAAATGGGGTTGCGTGTTCTGAATGCCCCACGGACGCTCATTCAAAACATTAATATACAGCCAATTGACCCTATCGGCGGGGCAGCCGTTTTTGTGGAAAATAGTTCTGAGTCTGCCGTTATGAATTGTACTATTAGCCAACATGAAGTCGGCATAGCGATTGAAAAATCTGACCGTGTCATTGTCATGCGAAATAAAGTTACCATATCGAATGCCTGGCAAACGGGCGGAATTCCTCTCGCTATTGGCATTGTCAATGTCAATGGTACAAGAGTTTACATTGCCGACAATACCGTTTCCAGTGCCATAATGGGCATTTTTGCCTGTGATAAATACGGTACTTGTGAACGTAATACTGCAAATGGAAATCTCATCGGTATCATTTTGTGTAAAGTGCCAAAAGCCCTTCAGACACCAGAGGGTAAAATCACTGGCGCAGAAGTGTCCTGTCAATTATGGAAAGTTCGGAATAACATTGCAAATGATAATATAAACGATGGATATTTGGTTATTGATGGCGCGAATAACAATATGGTAGAAAATAACGAAGCCGCCAGAAATGGTGCATATGATATAGAACTGACAACAGATACACCACGTTTTGGCTTTCTTGCGCCATTTTCATTTAATAACATTGTAAATGTTGGTAATTATCCAAATTTGAAGATAAAAGATTGCGGTCGAAATAATACAATCTTTGGCGGTGTAAGAGTTAATACAGCAACCGATCCTTGTAATTGAGAATGAAGTATTTTCAAAAATACTTCATTCTTCATAACTCAAAAAACTGTTCTTAGTATAGTGAAGCCGTTTACGTTACAGTAAACGGCTTTTTTAATTAAAAGAGCGTATTTACTGATTGATTCGGAAATTTCCTAAATAAACATTACGACACTATATGTCGGTAGGAAAAGTTTATAATAACCACAATTTAGAATTAATTTTAGATTTTACAAGACGAACAAACGCTTTTATGAAAAACAAACAAATCCGTATAAAATAGAGAAAAAATACTATCTTTGCGCCCGCAAAAACGACATTCGCGCTTTTTGCTTCATTATTCCATTTAAACTGATAAAAATTTTCATATGGCACTCAAATGCGGTATTGTCGGCTTACCCAACGTCGGAAAATCTACTTTATTCAACGCCTTGACCTCCGCTAAGGCTTTGGCAGCGAACTATCCTTTTGCCACCAAAGATCCCAATGTGGGCATTATCACCGTACCTGACGCGCGTTTGGATGCGCTCTCGGCAATTGTCAATCCCCAAAAAATACAACCTACTACAGTGGAGATTGTGGATATTGCAGGCTTGATAAAAGGCGCGAGTAAGGGCGAAGGCTTGGGCAACCAGTTTTTAGCGACTATCCGCGAGGTCAATTCGATAGTATATGTTGTGCGGTGTTTTGATGATGATAATATCGTCCACGTCGAAGGCTCAGTTGACCCTGTGCGCGATAAAATTATCATTGATAATGAATTGATTCTCAAAGATTTAGAAACAGTCGAGAAACGCCAAGACCGCTATCAAAAAAATACTAAAGGCGGCGACAAAACCGCCCAACGCGCCGTAGAATTGTGTAAAAAAATATATGACCACCTATATGACGGCAAACCTGCCCGTACTCTTGGCTTCGATGATGCAGAAGATATTGCCATCTTAAGCGAAATGCTTTTATTGACAGCAAAACCTATTTTGTACGTCTGTAATGTGGATGAAGCCTCCGTGCAAACGGGCAATCCACATACCGAAACTTTTAAAAAAGCAGTGGCGGCAGAAAAGGCTGATGTCATTTTAATATGCGCTCAAATTGAAGCTGAAATTTCGGAATTGGAAACCCGCGCCGAGCGTTTAGAGTTTATTGAAGCGATGGGTCTGGACGAACCGGGCGTGGATAAAGTCATTCGCGGCTGTTATCGCATATTGAACTTGATTACGTATTTTACGGCGGGTGTCAAAGAAGTCCGTGCTTGGACAATTGGCAAAGGCTGGGTTGCGCCACAAGCGGCAGGCGTAATTCACTCCGATTTTGAACGTGGATTTATCCGCGCCGAAGTCATAGGTTACGATGATTATACCACACTTGGCGGTGAAAAACAAGCCCGCGATAACGGTAAACTCCGCTTAGAAGGCAAGGAATATATTGTGAAAGATGGAGACGTTATGCACTTTTTGTTTAATGTGTAAATAATTGAATTCTATGTAGTGGTTTAGGAAACTGATTTTATTTTATTTTTTTTTAATAAAATTAGTTTCCTAAACCGAATACCTACTACATCTTTATTATCCTCCTCATATGATTTTTTCAATCATCACCATCGTCTATAATGGTGCGTCGCTCATAGAAGGAACGATGCAAAGTGTTGTCAATCAATCATTTACAGATTGGGAATACCTCATTATTGATGGCGCATCAAGTGATAATACGATGGCGATAGTTGAAAAATATCAAGTAAAGCACTCCCTCAGTCACGCAGAGCGTGATGTAGCGCAACCGCGCCATCATATTTCATGCATTTCTGAAC
>JAYVKQ010000571.1:0-3123 GCA_043768285.1 Saprospiraceae bacterium
AACAGATTGCTTCGCTGCGCTCGCAATGACAGCTTTTGTTAAGTTTATTCTCATAAAACCCTTACTTCACCTTCGCAAAATCAATCGACAATGCCTCATTCTCTGCATCGCTCAAATGACGAGAAGCCACCACAATCCGATACCTAAACGTTATAGACTGATTAGGTGCTAATTTTAAATTAACAACATCTTCCCCCTTAGAAAACACCTTTCCCCCAAGCGGATTAGCCGCAAAAAGACCATAGCCTCGTGCGTGCCAGTAGGTCGGGTAGCGTAGGTTTTGAGGGTGGTCAATCATACAAACAGAGATATTATCAGAGCCTATTCTACCTGTCAAGTTCACCCATTTGGCGCGCGTACTCCACACATTATCGCCTTCAATGCCTTCGCTACTGCGGTATTTGCCCGAAATATGGGTATTATTCAGCTTATCCACCTTCGTAACAATACCATTGGCATCTAAAAATTCGTCCGCTTTATCGGAAGGGTGTTCCAACTCGCGGGCTAACCGAAGTGCAATCATCCCATCTTTGACATCATTCAAAAAAACGGTATCCGCTTGCGCCGTCAAAGTCGTGATACGGTCAATAATGCGTACCTTATTTTTCACTTGAAATATGTAGGTGGTCTTTTCTTTCAACACGTTTTTACCCTTGCCATTTGCCGTAATCCAATCCGCTTCAACGGATAAAGTGGCTTTTTTACCACTTTTCATTTTTGTGATTTTGGTATGGTATATCGTTCCATACTTAGTTGGATTTTTAATGGCATTTGAGTTATTCCAAAAATCAAAACCATTCACATATTCATAATTCAGCCACAGCCCCACGTGGTGCGGGTGGTCTATGCGCTCACCTGCGCGGGGTGCAAAGGGGTATCCCCGCGTGACAATCGTCCCATTTGGGCTAAAAATCGGAAACAAAACAGGCTTTTTCAAAACCGTATCGCTCGGGAAAATATAATTGGTGAAGGGCTTGCCATCTATCATCACCTCTACTTTTTGTTGGTCAGCAACAAGATTGAGCATCACTTTTTGGGCGGATAGATTTTTGAAAAATCCAAATAGGCAGAGCGTTATTAACGTGTAGTTTTTCATTTTAAAATTCTATTTTTGATAAAATATATTTGGTATTATTTCCAGCAATTCCGAATATGGACATTGTGGTGGCATTCGAAGGGCGATTGAAATCGCCCGCTATTGATTTTGACCACGAAAATCTATCAATAGGAGGCGATTTCAATCGCCCTTTGGTAATAAAAATTAATGCACAAATGCCTTTTTAGCCCATATGCGGAATTGCTACATTATTTGAACGGCTAAATTACAATTTCCTCTACATCAACCTATTATATTACGCCAAATGGCTAAAAAAAACAGCATAACGTATCTTTTAGTTAAAAAACTTAAAAAAAAGTTGCATCATAAAAATATGTAACGTACTTTTACGTTATTAAATAAAATAAAGCGGATGAAGCAATTACAAACACTCATTTTTATATCCGTAGTGCTGTGGGCAGCCTGTGCTCCTAAAAAGCAAATCTACGCTGATAGGCTTGTGGACAATCGCAATCGGCACCTGTATGTCAATGATAGCCTTGATTTTTCTATCTCTTATTTTGATGTAATTGGTAAAAAAAATCGGCAAACAGATAGCATTAATTTTATAAAAACAAATGTCCCTCTGGTCTTTCAAAAGCATATAAAAAAGACACTCAAAAAGAAATCTGAAATACTGTTTCAAGCCCACCGTGCTTCGATGTCGGATGAAGATATTATAGCCGTTTTGTATTCCAACAAAGGAGAGTTAATAGATTTTTCAAAAAATGTTGTTCAAAAACTCTTAAAATTTGTACCCAAAGACAGCCTAAAATTTCAACCTTACGAAACAGCAACGGGCTATCTACTCAATACAGAAGCCTATAAAGATACTAAAATTACGGGGTCTGATTTTATTCAAAAACGCACGTATAATACCTTGAATTACAAGGCTTTAATCAATAAAAGGCACTATAAATTTCACGAATTTCATGTGCCTTTTAATACAGATTTTACCTTGCGTTTGATTTGGATTGCTGATATTCAAAAGACATTAACAAACGTAAAGCAATCAAAATTTTATTGGGAAAAAATAGACGAGCAAAATCATCATCTTGAATTGTTTAGTTTGAATGATAGTGCCAAGCACGAGTTGCGCGAAGTAATACCTAATAATTTTTATAAAATAGCGGATGATGCTTTCAAAGAGCGTGGATATTTAGGTGTGGTACGAGAGTTAGAAACCTATGAGAAAGTAATTAACGAAAAAGGCACACCTGCACAAAAAAGCGGGTTTTATCAAAGCCTTATGACCTATCAATCTTTTTTGGGTGATAATAAAGGTTCTTTAAAATCTATGGATATTGCCATACCGCGCAAATCGAAGGCGGTTGATGATAATTATTTTGAAGGCAGTGAAGCGCACGATGCGGCGGCATATATTCTCAAAGAGATTGAAAATCAACAAATTGTGATGTTTAACGAAGCGCATAATTGTGGCCAAAACCGTGCTTTTATGCGCGAAATACTGAGGGGGTGCTACGAAAAAGGCTTTCGATACTTGGCATTAGAAGCCCTAAACAGTTGGGATAGCATCAACGAAAGAGGCTACCCTTTGCGTATAAAAAGCGGTGTTTATACCAACGAACCCACTTTCGGTCAAATGCTGCGCGAAGCTAAAAGTGTCGGTTTTCAACTACATGGCTATGAAAATGATTTGACGTGCATGGAAAAGGATTGCCGCAATTTTAGAGAAGCGCGACAAACAGAAAATCTTAAAAAAATATTGGATAAAGACCCAAAGGCAAAGATATTGGTGTGGGCAGGGCATGGGCATATATACGAAAACGACGATAGCACTTGGCAAAAAATGGCATATCGGTTCAGAAAACTAACAGGCATTAACCCTCTGACGATTGAGCAAACCCAATTGCGGGAAACGTCATCAGAAGAAAATGACCCTGGCATTTGGAAAGCCGCTTTACACAAATGGCAATTTAAAAAACCAATTGTCGTAACCGCAAAAGATACCGTTTTTGTTGCCCCTTCGATGGTGGGCAAAGTAGATATGCACGTTTTTTTTCCAA
>JAYVKQ010000572.1:0-5821 GCA_043768285.1 Saprospiraceae bacterium
CCAAAGGCGCAGACCCCCTCAGTTTTGCCCAAGACAATATTTTTTCAGATGGGGTTCAATATCAATTAGCCACTTTAACACCCAATACCACGGCGGGTGTGGGCGGGTTCGATACCTATTTCGAGGCATCTGTGCAAGGCTCGGGAACAACATGGTTGGGGCATATCGAAAAAGAAAACGCTAAGCAATTTACACTGGGTCAAAATTTTCCCAATCCTTTTAGCCACGAAACCACTATTCCACTCACTTTACACAATGCTTCGGATGTAACAATAGATTTGTACGACGTGCAAGGTAGAAATGTGGCAAAGGTCGTCAATGATAATTTTATGACGGGGGAACACCTTATTCCTATCAATCTAAAAGCATTGGGTTTGCCTACTGCTAATTATGCGTATCAATTGGAGGTGAAAAACGCAAATGGTGCATTTAAAGATGTGAAATTGATGACAGCTACGCAATAAGTCAGTAAATTGCACAACGAAAAGGGTTGTAAAAGCCATTTTGTTATTTTCATATCATAAAACTATGAGGTTTAAAAACCTCATAGTTTTTTTGCCCCCAATGCTCAAAAAGCTCTATTCTAAAATCACCATGTTGCAAAAAAGCGATTTGAGTTTGAATCATTGGGAAATCATTTTGCCATAAAAAAGTACAATCTAAGTGCTTTTGATACCATTCAATAGCTTCTGATAAATTGGCAACGCTGATACCGAAGTGATGTACTTTTAGAGAAGGCTCATGCATTGTCAAAATCGTTTTTATTTAAAACAATATCTGAATTTTTTAAATAAGAGTGAAATATACCATTACGGTAGCTTAGGTTCATCGCCCTGACGTATTTTTAGTTTCAAAGATTTGATGTCATGGACACCCGATAAAACAACAGAATAAAAGGTTTTAATTTCAAACCTATCCAAATATTATCTCGCAACATTGCTAAAAAACTTACAAACAACTGATTGTTGCTACTTTTATCTACTTCGTCAATCAATATCACTAATTTTCTATCTATCTCATTGGCTAATTCCGTAATAACCTTAGACAAAGTATCTAAACCTTTAACCCTATCCTGCGCTTTTTTTAGCCACTCTGTAAGCGTTGGAGCAAAAAAGACAGATCTTTCTGCCCATAAATCGATGAATAATTTAGAAAAACTTTCTTCATTCACAAAAATAGCATCGCCAATGCCTTCAAAACTTATCCGAATTGCCATATAATCGTCTGATTGCATGAGTATTTGAGAAAGTGTATTCAATGTGGTCGTTTTACCATATTGACGAGGGAGATTGATGATGAAATAATCACCATTTTTTATTAACTTTAATGTATCATTTATCTTTCCAGACACATCTGCCATGTAATGTTGCGTTGGAAAGCAAGTACCTGTTATATTGATTTTTTTTTACCATGATTAAGACGGATTACGGTAGGTTTTCATAGGCAAAACTACGTTTTTATAGCCAATTTTATATCTATCTAAAGAATGAAAATTTCTCGAAGGCTATTGTATTTTTGAGTTAAAAAATAATGTGCTGCTATTTTCATTAGATTATTGGTTTATAATCCTACATTTGTTAGTGATTAAACAAATTTTAAAAGCGAAAAAAACAACGACAATGTCCACATTTAGAGTAAAACTATCTTTATTTATTAATTATTTTGTTTTCGCTATCTTGCTGAATAGCGTGGGTACTGTTATTTTACAGGTGCAAAATAATTTTGATGTTTCTAAAAGTTCTGCCAGTGTTCTGGAGGGTTTCAAAGATTTGAGTATTGCCATTGCCTCGTTTTTGGTCGCTTCATATGTAGTGCGCATAGGCTATAAAAAGACGATGTTGATAGCCCTTGCCCTCGTTGCAGCTGTGTGTTTATTGATTCCGTCCAATGCCAATTTTGGTATGACCAAATTGCTTTTTGCCGCCGTAGGTGTGAGTTTTGCCTTGATAAAAGTATCGGTTTTTTCAACCCTTAGTTTGGTGACAAAAGATGAAAAAGACCATTTGAGTACCATGAGTTTTCTCGAATCCTTTTTTATGGTGGGTATCTTAGTCGGTAATTTACTCTTTGGTTCATTTGTAGATAACAATAATCTAAAATCTACGGATTGGTTCAATGTTTATTATATTTTAGCGGCATTGAGTTTGGTGGCATTTGCCTTGTTGTTTTCGACTAAGTTAGATGAAACCACTATCAAAAAGGCAGAACAAGCCGAAACTCCTTCTCTCCAAGATGAGTTTATTGGGATGCTCAAATTGATAGCCATTCCGCTGGTATTGGTGTTCATTTTTAGTGCTTTTTTCTATGTTTTGATAGAGCAAAGCATTATGAGTTGGCTGCCAACTTTTAATAATGATGTCTTGAAATTACCAACCAGTCTGGCTATTCAAATGGCGAGTGTTTTATCCTTGTCTATTGCTTTAGGGCGATTCTTTGCGGGTATTGTTTTAAAAAAACTTGATTGGCTGCTTGTTCTCATGGGTTGCCTATTGGCGGCGGCGGCTCTGGTTTTATTGACTGTTCCGTTGGCAAAAAATATATCGGGCGCACCCATTCAGTCATTGAGTGATGTGCCGTTTGTGGCTTTTGCATTTCCTTTGATTGGTTTATTTTTAGCCCCTATCTACCCTACTATCAATTCGGTGATTTTGAGTAGATTACCAGCGCACAAACACGCTGCTATAACAGGTTTAATCGTCGTATTTTCTGCTTTGGGCGGTACAACGGGGTCTATTATCACAGGACATATATTTGAACGCTTTGGCGGACAGTCGGCTTTCTATTTTTCACTTGCGCCTATTGCTATTTTGATTGTGCTTTTATACTTTTTTAAAAAATTGCAAAAAACGTAGAGACGTTGCACTGCAACGTCTTGAATAGGGGTAATTCTTTTTTTGTAAATTAAGACGTTGCACTGCAACGTCTTGAATAGGGGTAATTCTTTTTTTGTAAATTAAGACGTTGCACTGCAACGTCTCTACGTTGATTTTTATGAAAACAATACAAATTTTCGATATTCACCCTCTTTTTGAAGCGGTGCAACTCAACCGCATTTTTCCAGATGGTAAAACCTTTGTGGACTGTACGCCCAAAGAGCCTTTAGAAGCTATTGCTACTTATTATGCTATTGAAAAAGACAAAGTGGATTTTGATTTAAAAACCTTTGTTTTAAATTTTTTTGATTTACCCATCTCCCCCTCCGTGAATTATGATAATACAAACAAAAGCATACAAGACAATATAGAATCGCTTTGGCAGGTGCTGACCCGTCAGCCCGATAAAGCGCAAGGCTCTTTAATTCCCTTGCCACATTCCTATATTGTTCCTGGAGGACGCTTCGGCGAGGTGTATTATTGGGATAGTTATTTCACCATGTTGGGCTTGGCAGCATCAGGAAAAGTGGATATGATTGAGAACATCATCAATAATTTCTCCCACTTGATTGATACCATAGGCTATATCCCAAATGGCAACCGCAGTTATTATATCGGACGTTCACAACCACCATTTTACGCCTTGATGGTACAGCTATTAGCAGATATAAAAGGGGAAGAAGTGCTTGTGAAATATAGACCTTATTTAGAAAAAGAATATCAATTTTGGATAAAAGGGGGTGAAGCCTTAAGCAAAAACGGAGAAAAAATTAATAGATTGATAAAAATGCCCAATGGAACAGTCCTAAATCGTTATTTTGATGCACACGATACACCTCGCCCAGAATCGTATCGAGAAGATGTAGAATTAGCCCATAATTCTACACAAAACCCTCAAATCCTTTTCAAACACTTACGGGCGGGTGCTGAGTCGGGTTGGGATTATAGCTGTCGTTGGTTTAAAGATGAAAACGCTTTTGATACCCTTCATACAACCGATATTGTACCCGTTGACCTTAATTGTTTACTCTATTTTTTAGAGAAAACAATTGCTAAGGCTTTTAAAGTTGAGAAAAATAGGGAGGGGGTGTTAATTTATGAGACCCTTGCTGAAAGACGAAAACATAATGTTGTAGAGTATTTTTGGAGTTATGAAAGAGATTTCTTTTTTGATTATGATAGTGAAACACAAGACCGCAAAAAAACCATGACATTAGCGGGGGTATTCCCTCTTTTTTTTAAAATCGCTACTAAAACCCAAGCCAAATACGTAGCCCTTGCCATAGAAACCCAATTTTTGAAAACAGGGGGTTTGACCACAACACTCAAAAAAACAGGGCAACAATGGGATGCTCCTAACGGCTGGGCTCCCCTTCAGTGGATTACCATCATCGGTTTAGAAAATTATGGCTATTCAACATTAGCCAAAGATATAGCCCACCGTTGGATAAAACTCAATACCGATGTCTATAACCGCACTGGTAAATTGATGGAAAAATACAATGTAATTGACACGCATCTCGAAGCAGGTGGTGGTGAATATACTGGGCAAGACGGCTTCGGCTGGACAAATGGCGTTTTGTTGGCATTGATGAAAAAATATCCCTATTGACAAAGGCTGCATTGCCTTCTAATCTGGCGGCGGCATCACGACTTGCCCCATATCGCTGGGCATCACTAAACGAGGTTGGTTGTACTTGATTTTTTTAACCCATTTTTCTCCATTAGTTGCTGAAAGGCAATGTCTTTTTACTATTATTGAAAACTAAAATTGCTCGAACCGTTTACGAAAAACAAAAACGAGACTATCCATTATTTCAATCATCGGCTTTCCTGCCTCCAACTGTTATTCTACGTTTTTTCTGGTGCTGGTGAAACTGCCCTCCCCTACTCTATTTTTAGTTTTGCACAGGCTAATATCCTAATTTCAATTGAATATACATTATTTTTCAATTAAAAATTAAATTATTTTACATTAAATATCCATTAAAATATAAAATGGATAAAATATCACCTATCTTTGTTTCACTATTTTCAATTACCCAATATTCAATTTCTATGATAATTTCATTCGTCAATGAAAAAGGGGGCGTAGGCAAAACAACCCTTGTTACCAATGTCGCTGCTTGTTTTGCCCAACGGGGTTTCAAGATATGTTTGGTGGATACCGACAAACAACAAGCCTCAACGGTGTGGTACAACAATCGTGAGAAAGGTGATATTTTTATCAGCAATTGCACTGAACCCAAAGCTCTGAGCAAACACCTATCGCAGCTGATTGACCAATACGACCTTGTTTTGGTGGATGGTCGCCCACACATTGACGAGATGCTTGACCGTACTATGCTGGCAAGTGATGTGGTGGTCATACCCGTTAAGCCCAGTTTGTATGATTTCCGCAGTTTTGAAAATTTCTTTGATAGATATGAGCAAGTAAAGAAAGTGAAAGAAATGGGCGGTGGCAAATTACTCGCATTTGTGCTTTTTAATGAGTTTAAAGAGCGCAATATACTTTCGAGGGAGTTGAGGGAGGCAATAGAAGAATATGAGCTTGGAAAGCTCGAAACACGCATCGCTACACGAGAGGCTTACAAAATTACGCCAAAGGCTGGTATTGGCGTAACCGAATACAGCGATGATAAAGCCAAAGATGAGGTGGAACGGCTGGTAACTGAATTGGAAAAAATCATTAAAAATTTTTAATTGATATTTAATTCAATTTTAATTGAAATAAAGCATTAAAATTATATTAATTTTACATTAATTTAAGCATATGGAAAAAAATCCTAAAAATATGAAATTGGCAAGCAGAAGAACCTTTTCTGCTGACGAACAAGAAAAAGCCTTGCAACAACTTCAAAGTACAACGGTTGCCAAAGCCACTCCTATCTCAGAACCCGAAGTTGAAGAACGAGACGTGGTGCGCATTTCTATTGATATTCCAAAAC
>JAYVKQ010000573.1:0-3343 GCA_043768285.1 Saprospiraceae bacterium
TCAAATTCGCTGTGATGTTCCTGTTGTACTTCTTTTTTCTTGCCCATTTACAAAGGTCTTTTTTTTTTTTACCTTTGACACACTTTTTTAAACAGTCTCCCCGCTATTGATGAATATTGTGAAAATTGTGGGCAAAAATCAATAGGGGGCGATTTCAATCGCCCTGCAAAATATCCCCACAACTCATCATTCACAACTCATCTTTCATATCTCATCTTTCACAACTCATCTTTCATATCTCATCTTTCACAACTCATCTTTCATATCTCATCTTTCAAAATCTTATCTATGTATCTGTACGTAGCCCGACATTTTTTTGCCGTTGCCGAGGTCTAAGACGTAAAAATAAGTGCCATCGGGAGCCGAAACGCCGTCTTGAGTGCCGTCCCATTGGTTTTGATAATTATCCGCCGCGAAGACTTGATTACCAAAACGGTTGAAGACATAGAGCTTGTTGTTCGGATATTTCTCTAAGCCTAAGATAGTAAACTTATCGTTTACACCATCATTATTAGGCGAAAACCCAGAGAACACCACGACTTCATCGCACATCACTTCCACTTTGATATAGGCTGTATCACGACCACCGATAGTGACAAGCGCATATGTAAAGGTATCTACGCCAACACATTCAGGACCTTCGGGATAGTAGGTGACTATTCTCGTTTCAGGGTCGTATTGAATTTTACCACCTTTTGGTTGGGTCAAAATGATGATTTCTGCTGGCATATTGAACACCGTATCGTTTAAGATAGGCGTGATATTAACTTTATTTGCCTTAGTTGTCGTTGCATTGTCATTGACTGCAACGGGCGTTGGCATTTTTTGACGCTCGTTGATGACATAAACAATTAAGCGCGTGGTATCACAAACCCCTAACTCATCGCAGGTCACTAAACAAGCCGTATCAATACCCATATTGTCTGCCATATACTTGACACAAGTGCCTTGAATAATGAAGTTTACGTTATTGGTGCTATTGTTTTCACAGGCATTTTTTACCGTAAATCGTGTGCCTTTCAAGCGGCTTGTATTGACGCAGTAATTAGAATCTAAGCCCATTTTGATGGTACGATATACCGTTTCGATAGTTGTTGCAGGTCTTTTTACAACCAAAACTGCAATTTTAACCGTATCACACTCGCCATCTATATCACAACGTTGTAAAGCAACAGTATCACGTCCTTCGTTTGCACCCGATATAATAACACAATCCGTCGCATCATCTGTAACATAATTGATATAGCCTTTTACATTGCGCACTGGGGTCAATTGAGTTGAAGAAGGCAATAAACCTATGGAAGGCAAACAGAATTTCACCGTTTCATCTAAATAGACGAGTGTATCTCTAAGGGTAGTCGTGGGTCTTGTACGCAATTGGCGACACTCAACGGTGACATTAGCCGTGTCAGAGCACCCCCTCAGTATATTACGGAAAATAATCTGATGTTTACCAGGGTCAAGCATCATACCGATTTGCTTGATGAAAAACTGCATATTAAAGCCAAAGGTTGCAATACGCGTTGTTGTTGGTACATTTTGGTTCATTCTATACCAAGTCATAGTACCATAATTTCTGCCAGATTGTCCACCTTTGATGGCGTAACTGCTTGATTCTAAACGCCAGTTGCCGCCTCTATCCCAAACATTCATGGAGTCCACTAAGGCTTTAATATTTGGAATAACACCTTTATATTTATTGCCATTAATGAGCCAACCATCTAAGTACCAAGGTCCTGTTGGGTTGCTCAATGTCAAAGAGAAATACGTGTAAGCATAATTCGTATCAGCAGCACATGATGTATAGCCATTCTTGAATGGTTGACCATTAAGCGTAATGGTATAATTCAAAGTATCTGTGCCTTGCAAATTGGTACACAACCTTGCTTTTGTACCACACGTTGTGCTTAAATAATTCAAACCCGTATAGACTTTGACACATGAAGTATCGCTCGGAGAAAGTAATGGTTTTACAGAAACCAATAACTTTACCGTATCGCAAGAGCCATCTGCATAACAGCGTTTGATACACATAGTATCACGCCCAATACTCACACCAATGACGCGGATACAGTCGGTATTGTCGTCAATAGCGTAACTTGCAAAGCCTTTGTAGCTGCCTACACAGACATTACGCAGAATGGTTTGAGAAGCCCAACCGCTATTGTTTAAGCAATATTGGTCACGTTTTCCTACAAAAAGCACCGTATCAATCGTATAGCTGCCTTTTTTCAATGGTGCTACATTGCATACCACATTGATATTGACCGAGTCTTTACAATTTTTCGTTTTATCCGTAAATACAACCTTATGCTGTCCAACAGGCAAACGTAGAGACAACACAGCTGGTAAGAACTGACGGTTTAGTTGGAAAGTAGCCACAATCCTACCACTGCGCTTCCAGACCATATTTTTATAATCACGGCGATTATCACCGCCTACAATACTATTTTTAACGACATCTAAAGTCCAGTTACCGTTTGTATCCCAGCGGTTCATGGAGTCAACTAAAGACTGCATACTGGCGATACGCCCTCTATAAATTCTACCATCTACAGTCCAAGAATCTAAATCCCAAGGACCAGTTGGGTAAAATTTAGTTAATGCAAAGTATGAATAGCTGTAAACTGTATCTTGCTTACAACCCTCCGTAAAGAACGCAATAGGATTGCCATTGTCTGTTGCTGTATAATTATTTAATAATTTGAAAGGAATATTGGTACAAACAACTGCCGTAGTATCACAACGTGTAATGCCTATGGTTGTCGAACCCAAATAAGATGTTTGACAAGCCGATGGGTCATTGACGATATTGACAAATACAACTGTTGTATCGCAAACACCTAATGTGTTACACGTTTTGATACAAATTTCATCGCGCCCCGCTGTTGCATTTGCCTTGTAAGTGATACAACCATTGACGTTTACGATTGCTGTACCGAAAGTAGAAGTATTGGTTCCGCTATTATTACACAAAGTATAAGTTACGTTTTGACCTACCAAAACGGCATCCGTTGTGACGCAAATTGTATCCGTTTTGCCCAAAGAAATAGACCTATATAATGTATCGCGTTTGGGTTTCAATGTCGTACAAAGGTTTGCAACAACGATATTTTGAACGGTTGTCAAACAGCCTTTTGCATCTCTAATAATTACTGCATAAATACCTGCATTGACATTGATGTGGTCTTTTGGATTGTCTGTACCTGCTACATCTGCCCAATCGTAGGTATATGGTGCTGTACCACCTGATATTGACAAGGTAATAGCACCTAATTTATCACAATCAGCACCTTTTACAGAAGCTTTTGCAGAAAAGATTTCAGGTTCAGCAATATCAAAA
>JAYVKQ010000574.1:0-4859 GCA_043768285.1 Saprospiraceae bacterium
AGAAGAAGTACGACGGATCAAGCTACTCTCCACTTTGGTCCCGTTTCAATGCAGCCGAAGCCACAGAAGGGTTTAGAAGAATTTAAAAAAATGATTAAACCATTTTTTGCCGCGGAGGTTTCAATGCAGCCGAAGCCACAGAAGGGTTTAGAAGACAAAATGATACCCGTAAGTTTATTTTTTGGACCCGTTTCAATGCAGCCGAAGCCACAGAAGGGTTTAGAAGCGGGGTGGTAGGCTTCCCCCTATATTCATACTAATCGTTTCAATGCAGCCGAAGCCACAGAAGGGTTTAGAAGGATAAACAACGGCCTGGCAAAAAAGATAACCCCGGTCGGTTTCAATGCAGCCGAAGCCACAGAAGGGTTTAGAAGTAATAAAATTGACTTAAATTAATGACACTCAATCGTCTATAAAAGTTTTTTTCCCGCATCAACAGAGTGTAGGTAGTTAAATATTTGTTAAGAACCTATACCGACAGACTAAAAAAACAAGTAAAAAAGGACGTTTCCCGCAAGCATAAATCAATGAACATCAATCATTTATAACTGTCGCATAAAGATAGAAATTAATATTGACAAAACCAAGCGTTTCCCACGTGAAAAAAAAATATTTTGCAAATCATTGGGCAAATACCGAAATTTGAGCATTGAATCTAATTAACCAAACGTGTTTAGAAGGGCACGCTTATTTCTAACAAAATACCTTACAATCATGAAGAACAAACACGCAATGGACAGCACTTATTTTTATCAAAACACTATGATAAGCAGAGTAGAGCGATACGGGTATCTCTCAACACCATCAACTATCAACTATCAACTATCAACTAAAACGGACATAGAAAGCGACGGCTTGCCTCTACCTTTTTATGCCAATACCAATTTTTTAAAAAATATTGAATCATTATCTAATCGGATTGAAAGATGGAAATCTACTTATCCACATTTGGCGCACGACTCCGCGTGAAGGACGGTCTCTATGAAGTGACTGTCCCCGATATGAGTGGCGCAAACAACCATATTGTCGAGCAATACGCTGCCCACCAAGTGGAGGCAATTTTGTTCCAACGTGGTTCATCTGTCTCTGCCGATGTCATGCTTCTGGCATTCCAACACGGCACCGATATTGTGGTACTTGACCACTTCGGCAACCCGCAAGGCAGGCTTTACCCCAACGAACCCAACAACACCATTAAGCTCTGGAAAGCCCAGTTGCTGCTTTCTGAAACCGCCAAAGGTTTAGACCTTGCCCGCGCGTTCATCATACAAAAACTAAAAGGGCGGCTCAACCACTTGCGCAAACTCAAAGCGCGTCGAAATGCCGAAAAATGTGTCCTCATCGTGAAGGCAGAGCAAGAAATCGGCAATTATCTTCACAAAATTAAGGAACTCATCATCACAAACCCAATTGCCAACGCTGCCACACTGAGGGGGCTTGAAGGCATGGCAGGGCGCATCTATTTCGATACGCTTTGTGCCTTAATGCCAGACGACTATACCCTCAATGGGCGCAATTTTAGACCCACTTTAGACATCTTTAACGCTTTTCTGAATTATGGTTACGGTATTCTGTATCGTAAAATTGAAAAAGCATTGCACCAAGTGGGACTTAATCCTTACATTGGTTTGATGCACAACGATGGGCATAAAAAGAAAAGCATGGTCTATGATTGCATCGAAGCCTTTCGCGCATGGATTGAAGCAGAAGTATTCAAACTCTTCACCCGCAAGATTGCTCAACCGCACCACAGTATTCAGATTGAAGACAAAGGCATTTGGCTGAATGAAGCAGGGAAGCAAATATTGGTCACCACGCTTTCAGAAAGGTTCAACGAACCATTTGACGAAGCCGACAAAAAAGACCTCACATTTGAAACCTATCTGAAACAGTCTATACGTCAATGTGCGACAAAAATACTGAGGGGGGTATCTACCGACTTCGACTTAATATTTTCTACCAATTAATTAAAAAACTATTATCAATATTACAAAAACGCCCTACCTCCGATTATTCCACCGATTATTAGCATATTCCCACTTATAATCCCTTTTTTTATAATAAAAGACATCAAATAACTTCAAGTAACACTTGGAATAGTCACTGTATTGCTAAATCCTTAACAATGCGAATATTGGGTTCAAATCCAATAAATCCGTTAGGATTTGTACGTTTATAGAATACATTAATCCGCTTTTCCCAACGAATCCGTAGGATTCGCACGTAAATAAGCGTCTAATGTGCGAATCCTACGGATTCGTTTTACATTTTTACATATTTTATCTATAAATGTGCAAATCCTAACGGATTTATTGGATTTTAACCCAATATTCGCATTAACATCCTAATTCAAATAACCATGCACTATTGTATCACCTACGACATCAGCAGCGACCGCACCCGATTAAGGGTCATCAAAATGCTCAAACAAGCGGGCTTAATACGAGTACAAAAGTCCGTATTTATGGGCATATCGCCCCCGCACATGATACACGATTTGAAGCAAAACACCACACAATTGCTTTTAAAAACGGATAAGTTTTGTATCATCCCCTTAGATAAAAACTCATGGGGCAGCTTACAACTTTTGGGTTTAAACCCATCAAAAATGGCAATAAGTAGAGGCGAAATGGCGAAGTTTTATTAAAAACGAATAGTAAAAAAGTGGTTTAGGAAACTGAATTTTAATTTTTTGAAAAAAATTAAAATTCAGTTTCCTAAACCGCCTCGCTATCTAAATCCTTAGCATCCTTAAAATCCTTACCATCCTAATTCAAAAATAAATAACAATGGCAAAACTATGGCTATATCCGATGTCTCCCTCCTCAAAATGCGAACTGACATCCATACAAATGATAGAAAAAGGCAAAACCTTTGAAGCCTTAACCGACCCAATCAGTCTGGCGCGTTTGATAAAAAGTGATGAAAAGACCTTGAAGAAATGGGCAGAAAAACCCCAATATAGCCAATTCGACATACCGAAAGCAGGTGGGGCAAAACGGCTGATACAAACCCCTGTGGGAGAGTTAAAAGACCTACAACACAAGCTCAATACCTATCTGCAATGTGTCTATCATTACCTAAAACCACCTTGTGCATACGGTTTTATACTGAACGCAGCCGATGAATTGCGCCTACGCAATATCTACACCAACGCCATGCAACATCTCAACGCACAATGGGTTTTGAATATGGATATCAAAGACTTTTTCCCGACCATCAACAGTCAAATGCTGCATACCGCTTTGAAAGAACTATTGGGTTTTCAAAAACCCTTGCTCAATCTGTTGATTGGCTTGACAACATGCAAAGGCAAACTACCAACAGGTGCGCCTACATCGCCCATACTCTCAAACTTGGTCTGTTTAGATGTAGATATGAAACTCCAAAGCCTCGCCCGTGCCTACGATGCCATCTACACCCGCTATGCCGACGATATGACCTTTTCCTTTGACACAAAACCCACCATAGAAGCGCAAAATGCCATACGTCAAATCATTGAAAATCAAGGCTTTATGCTCAATGATACAAAGACAACCCTAACCCCCCTCAGTAAAAACCCCGAAGTGACGGGCTTAATACTGAAACCAGACAAGCCGGACGTAAGCCGCACATTCATCAAAGACCTCAAACGCGATATTAAAATATGGCATTGGCTACACTTAGAAGAAAACCTAATCAGAGGTTTTTATACCGAAAAAGTATTGGATAAACTGCACCGCAGCATCATGGGGCAATTGCAGTTCATCGCCTTCGTGCGCGGCAAAGAGGATAGGAAGTATTTGCGGTTGGTGGGGGCGTTGGCGGGGTGAGATAGAGACGTTGCCCTGCAACGACTGTACATAAGGTGTATGTGGTTTTTTGTGGTCTTAAAAGATTTGTAATATACCATCAGTCGGGCTTACGATGCCACGCAATTGAGTAGTTTGGAGGATATTGTCAAAATATTGAAGGTGCAAAAAGCGATAATTTTGAAACGATTGACGCATCAATAATCAAAATGTTTTTTTTTCAAATAACTGCAAAAATGTGCATCAAAAGACTAATTGGGTTTCTATCCGAAGAAGAAGAAGGGTTTTACGCCACCGCATACCCTGTATATTGCCTAACAACAGGTGATTTTAGCCCTAAAACAATATCAGTGGCAGGAATACCTTGTTGTTTTAAGGCATCGGCAATAACCATGTCTGTATTATTTGCCATTATCCAGATTTTAGCATCGGGTTTTATATCTATGTGACAATTGACAATAAATACATACCGATTGTTGCGCCAACCGACAGTTAAGAGTTGAAAGTGATTGCCTAAAAAATCACAAATGACTTCATCTTCTAATTGCTCTGTGCCTTCATTTTGGTATGTTGAAGCAGCGTCACGTAAAAGTTGGGCTACTATTTCTTGGTATTTTTTGATTTTTTCCACTGTTCTTTCCATTCTACAATTTCTTCATTGAAAGGATTAAAGACTATTAATTTAATTTTATCCATTTTACACAAAAAAATAACATCGGGGTCAGTGAATTCGTCTATAAAAACTTGTTCAGGTACTGCCATGTAAATAATCCTTTCGGGTTCTTTAATGTCTATAAATCGGCGGTACACCAAATATTGCCCAAAGGCTTCATGAAAGTCATAAATAAATGAATCTCGCAAAAAACTCTTTACTTCTACCACTATTTTTTCTAATCCTCTCTCCGCTGCCAATATCTTTTCAGCACCTAAATCTGCTTTGAGTGTTCTGTTTGCTAATGGAATCTTATAAGGGTCATGTGTAATCGTCCAACCATCTTTTTGTAAGGCAACCTTAACGATGTCGTGATAAATGTCTTTTGCCATATTTTAATCATAATAATTGTTGGT
>JAYVKQ010000575.1:0-5474 GCA_043768285.1 Saprospiraceae bacterium
GCGCGGTGTCTAATAAATTCGACTCTACAATACACCATTTTCAACGAATCATTTACACCTCCAATAAATTTGGCGGGTACGATAGACAAATCGCATTCATCATTTATCATTTATCATTTACCATTCATCATTAATTAAGGTGATTATGAAAAAAGACTTAGCAAAACTTTTACTGACGGGCTTATTTATCGCCACGTTCCATTTCTTCGCTTTCGCTAAAAATGAGGGCGATGGCTATGAAATCAAGGTGAAAATAACTGAATTCACTAAGGATACCATCTATTTGGGCTATCAATTAGGCAATCAAAGCTATATCCGTGATACGGCTGTTTTAGATAAATCAACGGGCTATTTCACCTTTAAAGGTAAGGAAAAACTCAAGCCAGGCATTTATTTGGTCGTGACACCGCCCGACAATAGCTATTTTCAAATCATGGTGAATGAGCAAGAGCAACATTTCACGATGGTAACGAGCCTTCAAGAACCTTACAACAAAGCAACTTTCAAAAATACAAAAGACAACGATTTGTTTTTTGGCTATATGCGCTACCTATCCGACAAGCGCAAAGTAGCCGAAGAAGCTTCTGCCCTTCGTGCGAAAGACAGCACCAAAGCCACGCAGATGTTAAAAGATTTGGATAAAGAAGTGAAAGCCTACCAACGCGACTTGGTAACGAAAAACGTGGGTACAATTACCGCTTTGTTGATAAAAACGGCGGTTGAAACAGAAGGACCTACTTTCGACCATATCAAGGATAAAAATGAGCGCGAAACTGCCATGTATTACTACTACAAACTACGGTGGTTCGATAATTTTGAAATGGCAAACCCTGCCCTTCTGCGCTCACCTGTTTTGTTCCAACGCATTGACTATTATCTCGAAAAATTAACACCACAGCACCCCGATAGCGTTATCCAATCGTTGGATGTTATTCTCGAATTGGTGAAGCCGAGTAAAGAGACGTTTCAATTTTATTTCGTGCATTATTTAAACCAATATGCGAAGTCAAAATTGGTCGGTTTTGATGCTATTTACGTGCATTTGGCTAAAAAATACATCGAAACGGGGCAAACAGACGTTTTTATGGAAAAAGATAATAAGGAAAATATTTTGAAAAATGCCAATAAATTATTCCCTATTTTGATTGGTAAAGTTGCGCCAGAAATCAATGTATTCAAGCAAGATACGGCATTTGATAAAAACAGCCAGCCTATTAGTTTGCACGCTACGAAATCGAAATATACCATTCTCTTTTTCTACGCGCCCGATTGCGGTCACTGCCAAAAACAGTCACCCGATTTAGTTGAGTTTTTGAAAAAAGCGAAGGCAAAAAATATGGATGTCAAGATATTTGCAACGTGTACATATATCAACAGCAACGGCAACAAAATGCCTGAATGTGTGAAATATATCCAAGAAAAAGGCTTCGGCGATTTTATCAACACCATGGATCCTTTCTTGATGTCGCGCTATAAAACGTTGTATAATGTAGAGACTACGCCACAGATATTCGTCTTAGATGAAAATAAAGTCATTCGCTCAAAAAGCATCGAAGCCAAACAATTGGAAGATGTGATGGATTTTATTATTAAGGAAGACAATGAGAAGTTGAAAAAGAATTAAGATTTGAGATTTTAAGATAAAAAACAAAAGGCTACTCTCATAGGTAGCCTTTTGTTTTAAGGATAATTACCTTGGTTTTCTAATCCGTAATTTATGATTATCAAGTATCCAAAAACAGTTCAGTTACATCTACAACCAGATAAAGAACATTAAAATCAGAGGATTAATGAAATTAACTGATTATATTTGCATAAAATACAACTGTATGATATTTGTAGATATAAAAAATGATATTGCTTTTCGAAAGATTTTCGGCAATGAAAATAAAAAAATCATTCTCATTTCATTCCTCAATGCAGTGTTGAAGTTGAAAGATACAGATATGCTTGTAGATGTAGAGATACTAAACCCTTATCAATTACCTATTATCAAGAACTTGAAAGCGTCAATTATTGATGTAAAAGCAAAAGATAAAAAAGGTAAGACCTATATAATCGAAATGCAGGTTGCCGAACCAGACGGCTTAGACAAGCGATTGCTCTACTATGCAAGCAAAGAATATTCGCAACAAATTGACAGTGGAGAACTATATTCAAAACTCAAACCAGTTATTTTTATAGGCATTTTTGACTTTAAATTTACTGAGGGGGGCAAGTATTTTTCACATCATGCCGTGTGTGATGTAGAAAATGGAGAAAGAACAATAAAGGATATGGATTTTTACTTTATTGAATTGCCAAGTTTCACTAAACTTTTATCTGAATTAACGGAAGTAACTGATAAATGGATTTATTTTATCAAAAATGCTGAAAACCTTGACGTTATACCCGAAAATATAGATGATGAAGGTTTAAGAGAAGCCTATCACGACGCTAATAAATTCACTTGGACAAAAGATGAATTGGCAGCGTATGATTATGCCGCCATGAGAGAACAAGACGAAAGAGGAAAAATGACATTAGCAATAAGAAGGGCAGTAAAAAAGGCTGAAGAATTGACAGAAAAAAATGCAAAAATTAGCATAGCTAAAAAACTCAAAGAAATGGGTATGTCAAATGAAGATATTAGAAATGCAACCGGACTTTCTGATGCTGAAATTGATGAATTATAAAAAAAAGCGATTGCACTTAGCAATCGCTTTTTTTATACAAAATATGGTGCGTTTCGCTCCATCAAGCTAAAAGCATGACTGAGGGGGGGGCTTACCTACCCGAAGTATCTTTGGGAGCTTCCGTATTTTTCTTTTTCTTAAACGGATCCCATTTATCGAGCTTATCTTTTACCTTTTCGGCTTCTTTTTTCACCTTATCATTTACACCAACTTTTTCAGCTTGCTTATTTATTTCGTCTTCTACTTTTTTGCCTACTTTATCACCCACTTCTTTATCGAGCACCTTACCGACTTCCTCTTTGGCTTTGTCAACAGCTTTATTTTTAGCTTCTTCGGCTTTGATAGCGATGACGTTTTTAGCACTGTCTAAGGCGCGGTCTGCGGCTTCTTTGGCTTTTTGTTTGGCTTTATCGAGTTCCTCATTGGCGCGGGTCGTAACGCTATCTTTTGCTTTATTAACGATAGCCGTTACTGCCGTTTTTGCAGCATCATCAATCGGCGTTTCACCATCAGCACCCAACAGTTTAAAGCCTACTTTCGGGTTTGCAAAATTGCCTGTGATATTAAAAAGCACATTTACAAATTCGGAATTTTTGATATTGATACCATACTTCGCCGCTTCCGTCACGAGCATATTAAAGCCCGTTCCTGCGGCTGCGCCCACGGCATTTGCCTCCAATTTTTTGCGTGGAATACGGGTCTTCACCACATAGTTCATATCATTGGCAAGGCTGTGTTCGCCACTAATTTTGAGGGTAATATCTTTCAATTTTTTATCAAACTCCTTAACTGTCACTACCCCATTTTTGACCGAAATCCAGTTCTTAGTTTCTTTAATATCCAAAGTCTTTATCTCACTGATATTCAATTTGTTACCAATGTCTTCAAGCGGTTTTAGTCCCGAAAAAAGACCTTGAATGGTTTGAATAAAACCGTCTAAATTCAAGCTATTCAAATCAGGCGAAAGGTCTTTGCCCAATGCCCCATTCATCTCAAAACGGGTATTGAACTTGCCCGTCAAATACTTAGCAATCGGTGCTAATTTTTGGAAGGTATTGAATGTGGTAAATGATTTTTGAAAATCCATATTTTCTACATCAAACGCCAAATTGAAGGCAGGTTTTGAAGGGTCTTTGGTGCTATATCCACCGTCAATTTCGGTCGTGCCACCTAAGACATTCGCTATGCCGTCCACAATTTTCATTTCCTCATTCGCTACTACCAACTTGCCTTTTACATTCGTCAATTCCATATTGGTATATATCACTTTCGCCATATTTGCCGTCACGGTTACGTCCACGTTTTTAGGCACAGCGATAGGTTCAGTTGCCGTATTCACCGCCACATTTGACTGCGGGGTTTCGGTCATAAATTGGTTCAAATCCATATAGTTTGAACGCAATTCCAAATCACCACCCAAGGTTTTATTATCAAAAAGCCAATCAAAAACGCCAATTAAATCGCCCTTGCCGCCTATATCCGAATTACCAATTTTCGTTTGGAAGTTATTGATTTTGAAATGATTAGGCGTAAAATTACCCGAAGCAGCAGAGTTCCGAATATCGTATTTTTCATACAACAGCTTATCAATTTTGCCATTCAAAGTGAAGTCAAAACGGTCAAACGGACGCTCGGCTTTGTCCACGGGGGCTTTGCCAGTGTTTGCCGTATTAGGCGTAGTTGGCGAGGCTGGTATCCACTCATTCGCATCAAACAGATTTGAGGCAAAATTGATATTGCCCGTCATGGTTTTTTGCGTAGAGAAAAACGCTAATATATTGTCAATCGTGCCACTCGCTTGCAAATCACTTTTACCCAATTTGCCCGTAAAATTACCTATATTCACATTGTTTGGGGTAAAATTCATCGCCAAATCGCTCACTAATACGGAGGGGTAGCCTTTCATTTGCACATTCATACCGTTCACCTTGATACCGCCTTTCATATCTATTTTATCATACATTTTTTTATCAATATACGACATCAGCGATTTCAAAGTCATATCCGCCGTGATGATACCCGACAGATTTTGAACGCCATCAACGGGCATAATCTTAGGTATATCCGCGAGGTTCAACACGCCATTTGCCTTCATATCCACGTTAGGGTCGCTGACGGGTGTGCGGAGGTAAAAGACCATATCGAAAGGATTATTGCCCATTTTGATATGAAATTTAGGCACATCTACTTTCAAATTATCAAAATTGCTATTCGGCAAAGCCACGTCAATTTTCGCATTAATATCAGAACAGCCCATCGGCAATTTAGGATATTGAAACGCCCCGTTCAAAATAGTCGTATTCAAAGCAAAAGCAGGATAGGTTTTATCATTATAAGTTCCCTTCACAAAGCCATTAAAACTAAACGTGCCAGACGCATTAACGTCCGAAAAATTAGAAGTATATGCCGCAGGGATAATGCTCAAAAAGTCCTTAAAACTATTGCTGGGTGCTTTAAAAGTCATATCCATCAATACATCATCGCCTTTGAGTTGCGTCCAACCCTCCAAATTGAGGTCAAGGTTGTTCACTTTGGCAACAGTATTTCTAAGTGCAAATCGCATATCTTTCATATTGGCATTGATGATAGTATTGATTGTTGCCTTCGCATTTTTCAAATACGTCACGCCGCCGTAGCTCACAGTTGTACTATCCGACACCGTTTTGGTATCGAGGTCATACACATCGGCGGTCATTTCGCCACTGCCTTCGTGGTTTACCCCCCTCAGTGCCATGTAGTAATTGAGCGTTTTGTCGTCATATATAAACGCGCCGTCGTTCACCTCGTAGTGGTCGAGCG
>JAYVKQ010000576.1:0-2594 GCA_043768285.1 Saprospiraceae bacterium
TCAAGAAGGTTTTTGATTTTCTTTTTATAAAAAATTGTAAATTTTTATAAAAAGAAAATCAAAAACACCCCCCCCGTTCTGCCAAGGTGTGAAAACAAAGTGTAGTTTTTTTAGAGTGCCAAAGTAGAATTAAAAAGTATTGTCGAATAAGTTCAAGTGCTGTGGTTGAGATTTGATACAAAAACTTACCCTAAATCTATATCTGATACCTTGCGGTTTTGTGTTTGTTTTAGTGCCCCCCTCAGTATTGGGAGTTATTTTGTTTCAAAAAAACAGACTATTTTTAATAAATTTTTTAAATAAATATTTAAAAAATAATTATATGATTTTTCACTTTAAAAACGCCGCTAAATGTAGCGAATTTATTAAAAACAATGTTAATAAGTGGGAAAAAATCTTTTTAATATTTATTTTAAATATATGTATAAATTGCATAAAATTGCATTGGCACAACTTTTGATGATTGGTTTTTCTAAGATTATATAAAATCGTAATATTTCACAATAAATTATAAATCAATATTTTATGAAAGTGTATTTTTATTATGTGAAAATAAATAAAAAATAACACTTAAAAAATTTGGAATTATCCCTTAAACTCCTGTAAAATTGTAAAATATTTTTGTACTTGTTGAAAACTACAAGCAAAATTAATAGAACTATTTTTCACAGACCGATTTTGAAACAAAAAATCGCAAGGGATTTTTGTGAAAGGAAAAACATACGCTATCAACACTGCACTTATTCCTTAACTCAAAACCGTAAATCCCATGCTAAAGCAAGGTGCATACCTTAGGCAACAACAGAAGCTTTCGCCACAGCAAATTCAACTGATGAAATTGCTCCAATTGCCTACAACGGCAATCGAGCAACGTATTCAAGAAGAACTCGAAGGCAATCCTGTCCTCGAAGCAAGCGAAGATTATGAGGAACCTTTCGCGCAATCGGAAGAAACGCCTACTGATGAGAGCTTCGAAGAAGAAGCCGATAATGATTTTCGTGATGAGGAGGAAATTCCCATCCGTGAAGATGAGTACGAACTCGATGACTACCTCGAACGCTATATCGAGGATGACCCTTCAGTATATAAAACCAAAGGCGAAAGTTATGCGGCTGATGAAGAAGAAAAAACAGTACCTATCGCCGTTGAACGCAGTTTCCATGAATATCTTGAAATGCAATTGGGTTTGCTCAATATCAAAGATGAGCGCGACCTTATGATTGCCATTCAACTCATTGGCTCAATTGACGATGATGGCTATCTGCGCCGCGATATCGTGTCTATTACCGACGATTTACTTTTCTCTTTAAATATCGAAGCTACCGAAACTGAAGTTGAGCGTCTTTTGGAGCGCATCCAACGCTTTGACCCACCGGGTATTGGTGCAAGAAATTTGCAGGAGTGCCTTTTGTTGCAAATCAGGCAAAAAATGGAGGTAGGCGAGCATGATGAGCAAGGCGTTAAAAACTTACGCATTGCCGCCCGCATTATCCACGAGTATTTTGACGAATTTACGAAAAAGCACTATCCGCGTATGCAGCGTCAGTTGGGTATCACGGAAGACCAATTGAAGGGTGCAATGGACGAGATCTTGAAGCTCAATCCGAAGCCTGCCAGTGGTCACTCAAGCACCAACGAGCGCAATTCGCAATATATCGTGCCTGATTTTTCTATCGAACACCGCGATGGTGGTCGTTTAGAATTGACCGTAGATAGCCGCAATGTGCCTGATTTGCGTATCAGCGAGCATTATAAAGAAATGTTGAAAGCCTATAAAACGTCGCGCACCATCGGGCAAAGTGACCGTATGCAAAAAGAGGCGGTGATGTTTATTAAGCAAAAAATTGATTCAGCTAAGTGGTTTATTGACGCTATTCGTCAGCGCGAGCAAACGATGTTTAAAACCATGTATGCCATCATGCAATATCAGTACGAATATTTCTTGACGGGCGATGCTAAGCGCATCAAACCGATGATTTTGAAAGATATTGCGGACGTAACGGGTTTGGATATATCTACCGTTTCGCGGGTTGCCAATTCAAAATATGTGCAAACGGAATATGGCACAAAACGTTTGAAAGATTTCTTCTCCGAATCGCTCCAAACCAGTGATGGTGATGAGGTTTCGACCTTAGAAGTGAAGAAAATTTTGACCGATATTATCTCGGCAGAAAGCAAGCGCAAGCCACTTTCGGACGAAAAACTGAAAAGTATGCTTCAAAAACGCGGTTACAATATTGCGCGTAGAACGGTAGCAAAATACCGTGAGCAATTGAATATACCCGTTGCGCGTTTGCGTAAAGAGCTATAATTTACTTTTCTACTTTATTGATTATCAAAATTTTATATATGCAATAATTGTACAGAATTTCAAATATAGAGACACATAGCCCGATTGTACTGAAAGGTATATTCGGGCATTTTTTTTATGTGCAACGGAACGCTGTTCCGTTAAAGTGGCATTCAACGGAACAGCGTTCCGTTGCACTAAAATAAAAATAGCGCAACCACCGAAAGGGCGATTGCGCTATTTTTATTTTAAGTAAAATGCAGTAGTTGCCTTAACAATAATGCTCTGTGGCAGTTGAGCGACT
>JAYVKQ010000577.1:0-10700 GCA_043768285.1 Saprospiraceae bacterium
CTAACCAATATGAAAGCACAAGCGGAGAGTGGCAATACACCTCCGTCTGAAAAAAGTGCATCTGATGAGTTGCGCGATTATTTCATCAGCGTACAACCTGACCACGACCGTGACCGTGTACACATTTCTGACATCAAAAAAATGATTAAATGGTTTAATTTCCTTAATAGTCGCAATTTGTTGAAAGAAAAAGTGGAGGAAGTTGCAACAGAAGAAGCTCCATCTGAAAATACTGAGGGGTAGTGCTAACGTGAACTGTTTAACATTAAACTGTTCACAGTTGATTAGAGTGTAGTACAATTTTGCATTATTAAAGCACAGATGTACTAAATTTTAAAAATTTAGTACATCTTTCAACCTTTTTTATATACTTGTTCTTCACCCGTTGATTATTTTATATGCCATCAGTTTAATAGTTCACAGTTCAATATTATGTATAAAGGTAAAAAAGTCATAGTCGTCATGCCTGCGTATAATGCGGCAAAAACGTTAGAGAAAACCTATAACGAAATTCCATTTGACCTCGTGGACGAAGTGGTGCTGTGCGATGATGCCAGCCGCGACAATACCAAAGATTTGGCGCGGGAGATTGGCATACGCCACGTCATCGTTCACGAAAAAAACAAAGGCTACGGAGGCAATCAAAAATCGCTGTATAATAAAGCATTGGCTTTGAATGGCGATATTGTGATTATGTTACATCCTGATTATCAATATACACCTATGCTAATACCTGCAATGGTGAATATCATCGGTGATGAACTATATCCCGTCGTATTGGCTTCGCGTATATTGGGCAAAGGGGCTTTGAAAGGCGGTATGCCACTGTATAAATACGTTGCCAATCGCTTTTTGACGATGGTACAAAACCTGTTGGTCAATTACAAACTATCAGAATACCACACAGGCTACCGTGCTTTTTCGGGCGAAGTACTGAGGGGTATCAACTTTAATAGCAACTCCGACGATTTTGTATTCGATAACGAGATGTTATCTCAAATTATCTATGCGGGCTACGATATTGCAGAAGTGACTTGCCCTACCAAATATTTTGAAGAGGCTTCAAGTATCAATTTTTCAAGAAGCATGAAATATGGTTTGGGTTGCCTGCGCGTGTCTTTTGCTCATTTTTTACAGCGCGTGGGTGTAGCGCAATTTGCAATGTTTATAAAACCTTAAAAACATAAAGTAGTTTTAAGTACCCACCAAATTTATTGGAGGTGTAAATAATTTGGTGAATGTTTCAACTGTAGTGTCGAATTTATTCGACACTACAATCCCTATTTTTCAACGAATTAATTATAAGTAGGTAAGTATAAATAATCGACAATTCTATTTTTTATAATATACTAATAATCATCACATTACAAGTCGTACATCGTACATTTATTATCGTACATCTACTTATCGCCAATAAATTTTAATAAATTTTAATAAATTTGGTGGGTATGATTATTGTTTTAGTGAACATTATGAACGCAAAATACTGAGGGGGGGGGTAGCCCGCTATTGATAATGATAAAAAATCCCACTCTCAAAAGGTGTCCATACCGCCGCTTTTTGCCCACAACTTTTTAGGGCATTATTCGACCACGTATTGCACGTATGAAACATCGTATAGCTGCCTATTGCTTCATAAAACGCATCGTTAGTGCCATATACCGCATCGGTTTTGATGAAAATAGTCTTGCCATTGGCATCAAATAAAAGGCTTCCTTTAATATAATTGACTAAGCCTTGATATTGTTTTGCACTTATAGATATCCGCTTGCATTGTTCGTTTTCTACCAACGTCTTATAAAAAGTAGTATGCACGGCTGAGGTGCTCAAACCAAAAGCCGCTTTGAAGGCAGTGCTGAAAGTCAAATCATCCCAAGTAGGTGTGTTAAGATAAAAACCTTTGTCGCCCCAACCCATTGCAAGATATTGCGCCACACTGTCTCGCCCTTTAGTGTTGCTTATTTTAAATAACTGCGTCCAATCCATCTGTACAGTTTTTAAAGGCATCACAATATCTGTATGCACGCCATTAGAATAGATAAAAATGGAAACGCTTTTGTCCATATCGGCTTCAAGGCTTGTACTCATCCTCGATAAACCCCAAGCGGCGAGAAAATAAAGACCTATAAATAGAAGAAAACTAAGCAGCATATAGCCAATGGTTTTGAAAGTTTTTTTCATAAACATATAAATTATGGACTTTCAATTTTTTAAAATAACAATGTTATACGGGCAAGTATTATTAATAGTTAAGGGGGTATCCGTCAACTATTTGAATTTCACATTTCCAATAAAAATATATTATTTTATTTGGGCAAAACGAAACAATATACTTTGAAATTGCGTCACAAATAAGCAATATCTTTTGAGCGTTAATTCAAAAACAGCACATATGATATTATTTATAATATATGTCAAAAATAACGATTTAATTAAAAAAATATTCTCAAAATATTAACAAATAACACATTACATAAAGAAATATTTATAATAATTTGCGCAAGCAAAAATATATTTTAATAAAAATTATACAAAAAAAAGTTAAATGTGACATAAAATTTGACATTTTGATAAAAAAACCTATATTTTTATGTCACGAAATACGCAGCAATGAAGAACCTCATCGAAATCTCTAAGATAGTCACAAAAAAGAAGGTCAAAAAGATTGAAATTTTTGACGACTATTCTTTGAAAAATAAGAACAGCAAGTTCAACGAATTTTACGAAGCACTGATGGCTGGTAAATTTCGGAATGACCGCGATGCGGCAACTTTCTTGTATGAATGTAGCCCGACTGACGATAAATATCGCCAACTGAAAAGCCGTTTCCGCAAACGGCTTCTCAATACGCTATTTTTCTTAGACGTAAATTTGCCTGATACCTCGGGCTATGACCGTGCGTATTACTCCTGCAATAAAGAATGGACTTTGGTCAAAATTCTGTTGGCGAATGAGGCACCGCATACCGCTTCGTCTCTTGCCAAACAGATATTGACAACGGCATTGAAATACAAGTTTGCAGATTTGATTGTCAACTGTTCGCGTATTTTGCGTACTTACTCGTGCGAAACGGAGAACGATAAAGAGTTTGAAGAATACGACCAATATATCAAGCAATATAAAGATATTTTGGAAGCCGAAATTAGGTCGGAGGAGTTGTATCAACGCGTGATGATGAATTATTATCAACCCGCTTCCGAAAATTCTGACCTCAAAGAGCGTATTGATACCTATTGCGATGCTTTGGTGGGTCTTTCTGAAGTGTATGAATCGCCCGTTGTTTTCTACAATATGTATTTGGTATGGACGTATCGCTACGAAATGCTGCAAGATTACGAGAGTATGATTGAGGTCTGTACTCGTGCCGAAGATTATATGAAGGAAAACCCTACATACTATCAAGAAGAAAAAATGGCGACATTCCAATTGAAAAAAATGTCAGCATTTTTACATCTTAAAGACTACAAACGCGGCAAAGTCAATGCTGAAAAATGTCTTCAATCTTTCCCCGAAGGCAGCGATATGTGGTATTCTTTCTTGGAATATTACTTCCTATTGGCAATGCACACCGAGAACCATATTAACGCTATCGCTATATTAGCCAAAGCCACGGCTCATACCCGTTTCAAAAAATTGGCTTTGGAAGAGCGCGAAAAATGGAAAATATATGAAGTATATCTCAACTACATCATTGATATATTTGGCGAAGAAAACCCTGTTTTGAGACGGCAAAACCGCCGTACTTTCAAGGTGTCAAAATTCTTAAGCGACTCTGTATTGTATCCTAAAGAAATGCGGATATTCACGATATTCAATCTTATTGCGCAGATATTGTTCCTTATCGAACAAAAACAATACACGACCGTTACTGAGTTGATTGACCGTTTGAAAAACTACGCCAACCGGCAATTGAAGAAAGAGGAATTTTATCGCCTCATTCAGTTCATCCGTTTGTTGCAACAGTTAGAACGTGCCAATTTTAAATACGACAACCTCAATGGCGTTGATAAATACGTTACCCGTTTGAATGACAATCCGTTCTGCTATCGCGGTTTGACCTCCGAGTTGGAAGTCATTACCTACGAGCAGTTGTGGGCAATTATATCTGGACGTTTAAGATGATACTTTCCATCATGGCAGCCATGTCGCTCAATCGCGCTATCGGCAACAAAGGTTTGCTCCCGTGGGGACATTTGCCTGCCGATTGGGCTTACTTACACCGCATCACCAAAGGAAAAAAAATGGTGATGGGGCGCAAAAGTTATGATACGCCAGACCGCGTTTGGTCGGAGGCTGGCAATATCGTTATCACAAGACAAGCCGATTTTCCCTTAGAAAAAGGTTTTCAAAGGGTTGGAAATCTTGAAAATGCTATAGAAATACTGAGGGGGGAGGCTTTAGACGAAGTTTTCATTATTGGTGGTGCCGAAATATTTGCGCAAGCCATGCCCATTATTGATAAAATTTACCTCACGCTCATACACGCTACTTTTGAAGGCGATGCTTTTTTCCCATTAATCGAACCCGCTTTTTTTCGCCTCATTGAACGGCAAGATTTTAACGCTGATGCCGACAATAAATACCCCTATTCGTTCTTAGTTTATGAACGCACAAAAAGATAAGCCATCAATAACTCATCTAATAATTTGTCCTCGCTTTTGAGATAGGTATAATTGCGCAACACGCCCTCGCGCTCGAAACCCGCTTTTTCATATAGTTTTATGGCACGTTCATTCGTCGTAGCGGTACTTAACTCAATACGCCAATACCCTTTCGCTTCTGCAAAATCTATTATTTCCTGCATCATTTTGATGCCGTAGCCTTTGCCACCAAAGTCAGGATGCACAGCTACGCCACCGAGATAAGCAATATGTGCCGATCTATATGTGTGCGGATAGAGTTTGAACATACCTATATTTTGCTCCTTATCCCCATAGATATAGATGATGCCCTTTTTTAATATATCTTTAAAAATAGGGCGAAAAGCTTTTTTATCCATCAACTCATATAGCAAATAGGGATTGACTTGTGGGTGCATATATAAGCCATAAATAAAGTTAAAATCTTCTTTTTGTATGGGTCTAATCATTTGATATTGAAATACTTGTGAGTTCTCAGAATATAAAAAATCAATTAACGAGTATTTTGTTTAACAAACCGAGCTAAGTACTTCTCTATTTGCCCAGTAAGGTAATAAGGTAAATTAAGTAAGTAGAATGTTTTGCCGTTTGATGTCTGTAAAGTATCTATATAAAACACTATTTACGTAAAGTGTGGGTAAAAATAGTCTTTTTTTGTAACAAAGAGTAAGTATATCAAATCGGTAATATCAAAATAAATTCTGAACCTACCCCCTCAGTATTTTCAATCAAAAACTGCAATAAATCTTCAAAAAAGCCGACAAATCTAATTTATTTTTTAAAATAATAATTTAAAATTTGCTTAAATAAAATATAGATGTAAATTTGCGTAACTACTTACATATATTTATTAATGGACATTATAAAACAATTAGGCGAGGTTGCTTTGGGCAGCCGATTGAAGCGATTGAGTGACCGTTTTGCAAAAGACGCAACGGCTTTTTATCGTTTGAGTAATTTGGATTTTGAGCCGCGTTGGTTTCCAACGTTTTTTGCTTTGACGCAATCGGATACCCCCCTCAGTATTATGGGTATTGCGGAGCAAACGGGATTGACGCACCCTGCCATTGTGCAATTTGTAAAAGAAATGGAAGCAAAAGGCTTGGTCATAACTGAAAAAAGTGGCAAAGATGCCCGCAAACGCATGGTATCCCTGTCCGAGCAATCAAGGGCGATGCTACCCCGTTTGCAAATGGTATGGGCTGCCGTTTCTGAAGAACTCTTGCGCATCATTAGGCTTCAAAAAAACAATCTTTTATTTGCCATTGAAGAAATGGAAGAGATATTAGGCAGAGAAAACTATGTACAAAATTTATCTATTAATTTAAAAAACAGGCAATTACACATGGTAGAAATAATTGATTATAGACCTGAATACCAAGCCGAGTTTAAGGCTATCAATGTAGAGTGGATTGAGAAATACTTTCGCGTAGAACCCGCCGACCTTGAACATTTGGATAAGGCAAAAGAGCTTTTGGAAGAAGGGGGCTACATTTTTTTGGCCAAATATGAAGGGGAAATAGTGGGTACAGCTGCTTTGAAAAAAATGTCAGATGAAGAGTTTGAATTGATAAAAATGGGGGTGCGTCCGAAAGTGCAAGGCAAGCAAATAGGCAAAAAATTAGCCTTGCACGCCATCGAAAAAGCCAGAGAAGCGGGGGCAAAACGGGTAACATTAGAATCAAATACTATATTGACACCAGCCATCGAATTGTATAAAAATGTAGGATTTAGAAAAACTGATATGCACGCTTCGCCATTTGAACGCTGCAATATCCAAATGGTTATGGATTTATAAGCGCAAATCATTTCACGAACACAATAGTTTTAGTATATAAAGCACGGCTAATCTTTTGGGCGTGCTTTTTTGATACCCCTCAGTATTTTTTAAGTATTGATAACAACAAATAAGAAAAAAGGCTCAAACGGCAAATGCTGTAAGAGCCTTTAATGTTAGTAAAATATTTAGAAGATTAGGATATTGTACAAAACAACATAAGTGGTAGCCTTTTGGAGAGCTACCACTTCGCAACAAAGATTTTAACCTTTAATTTAAAACACCATTAAAATCGTCATGTTCACAGTTGAATACAAGATAATTGCTTGAAAACATGGTGTTACATTAAGGTCAGATTAAAACTATCAAAAAAAGTGATTTTTGTGTATTTGACATGGGCAGTACATAATTGCACATCAATTATGCGGTATATTACTTATCAGCAATGGCGTTTATTGTTTGTGTTCTTCTCTAATTATACTCAAAGTAACGTTTGTATATAGTGAAACTTTTGTATTGTATCGTGGATGTATTTATGTGGAGTATCTTATTGTATTATTGGTTTTTTGAGAAAATCTCGGAGTTTTCAATAAAGAAAACTCCAAGATTGTATGTCTCTAATGTGCGCCAACGCGCTTAAAATGTGTGTTTATTTGTCTGAGCGGAAGCTCCTTTCAAAATACATAGCAAAGTTACACATATTATTGTTTACTATTTGTCACCAAAATAAGTTTCTATAAGCAACGAAATAGTAAAGTTATAGAAATTATATTTATGTAAACTATTGATAAACAATAATATATAAAAATAGCACCTCAACATTTTAGCCCTGTTTGCTAGCTAAAACAAGACAAAATATTAAAAAAAAATTATGTATTGTTTGTACCTAAAATCTTTTACATATCTTTGTGAATGTTGAGGTACTGAATTGCGATTTGACCATCTTAGCGGTACGGTTCTCAACCCGAAGGGAAAACATAGATATTTTTGTGTTTATCTGCACGCTTCAGTTAAATCGTCTTTGTGTTTACTTGTTCGCTTAGAAGCACTTAAAATCTCCTAATTAGAAGTACATAATATCTTCGATTATAGACGAAACTGTGTTGAATGAATACATGGTGTTTAAATGTTTGGTAAACTTAAAAATAAAAGGTTAAAACTAAAATCGTTCGTAGTACTATTTCCGATTGATGATACAAAGATAGGGTAGTTTTTTACGCGCTGTGCTGCACGAAGTGAGATTGTATAAGCATGATAAATTTAACATATTCGTTAATTTATTTATATATAATTCTAATAATCAATAGTTTATATTTTTGCATCTATGCAAAATACCCGATATATGTTATAAAAGTGACTCAAAAAAAAGTGATTTTTTTTTTATTTTTTCAAAAATTAAGCAAAATAAGCATAGAAATAGATCATAATTTCATTCTGAAAACTAAAAAACGCAGCCCTTATGAAAGTTTTAAAGCAATACGTTGAACTATTGCAGCATTTCACTCTCAGTAGCGATGAGTTAAAATTACTCTTTGGCTCCCCAAACAGCAAACTCTACACTTTTTACGAATGGATAGATGCCGAAAAAATTGTGACCGACGAAGAAGCGGCGGACGCACTATACGGCAAAAAGCCAACGTACCCTGCTTATCGCGTGCTCAAATCGGAGTTGAAGAAAAAACTCATCCACGCCACCTTAATTTTGGATTTCAAAAATCCGCAACTCAATGATATACAGCAGGCGTATTACGTTTGTCAGCGCAACTGGGTCACCATTAATATATTGGGTGGTCGTCAAAAACACCATGCAGTGATTGATTTGGCACAAGCCACCCTCGAAATAGCGCAACGGTTTGGCTTAACCGAAACGGTCGTGAATACGAGCCGTATTTTAGCGCGGCAATATCACCTCTATCATCCGCGCCAAAAAGTGGTGCATAAATACGCTGCGCTCTACGAAGATGCCCACACACTTTTGGAATTGGAGTATATGGCAGAAAAGTATTACGATGATATTTCGCAGTATTTTCTCACTATCCGTCTGCCACAAAAGCATTTGCAAGAAAAAGCAAAGCAATACTTAGATATTTTATTGCCTTATTGTGACATATACAATACATACCGTTTGCATTTATCAACGCGCCTTATTCACATGGGTTATTATATGTGCGTTAATAACTATGCGGAAGCCAACAAAGTTGCCGATGCTGCCATTGCCTTTTTTCAACAACAACCCTTTCAACTCAAAGCACAATTAAGTATATTCATGCGGCAAAAAATGCAGTGCTGCATGGCACTAAAGCAGTATGATGAGGTAGAGTCTCTTGTTGATGCCAGTCGAGGGTTAAATCTGGAGGGGGCTAATGGTTGGTATCGTCAAGGCATCACGTATATATACCTCTGTATGCACACTCGGCAGTATCAACAGGCGTGGGAAAACTATAAAGAACTGATTGCCCACAAAAACTTTAAAAGCCAGAATGAAGTGACGCACGAAGATGTTCGCTTAATAGAAATGTATATGAACTATATGGCAAAAGCCCATATGCTTAAACTGGTGCGCTCGGACAAAAAGTTTTTGAATAGTGGCCGTGTCCTTGACAATGCCAAGAAAATGCCTCTACTGAATCGAGGCAAAACGGGTATGAGCGTCCCCATTTTAATCGTACAAATGCTGTTTATTTTAGGTGAAAAAGTGGATGGTTGGGAAGAAGAAATGAACAAAAGGATATCCTCTTTTGGCTATTTCAAAACGCGCATCATAAAAAAAGACGATTATTCGTACAGAACTAACCTATTTATTACGATGGTCAATCAAATAAAAAGGGCGCAATATAAGCGCAGCACGGCGGTAAAACTGACAGAAAAAACGCTTTTACTTCTCAAGGACGCGCCTATCCATATTCATCACGATGCCTATACAAGCGAAGTTTTTCCGTATGATGATACATGGGAGATGATGTTGAGTTATTTATATCGCTAAATTTTAGAAGGCTTGATACGCTCTTTACCAGATATATATTACCTTTGATTTTGTCTTTTTACTAAAAGGCTTATCATTTCATGTATTTTTATTGACCAAAAGTAAAGCTGAATTACCTTTTATGCGATTTATTTTTCAGCAATTCTATTCATTTTGATTTTAACTTTATGGAAAACAATATTATACGTATCTTACTTTTCTTGACTATTACACTGGTGATGGCTTGCAAGCAAAATCAGGAAAAACCAGGCGGCTTTCAAGGTGTAGAACAAAAAGATGCACAAGGCAACAATGAATTTGATGATTTGGTCGCTGACTTTGAAAGTAAAGACCGTCTTATCTGGCAAAAACCCGAGATGATTATTAACCGCTTGGGTGATATTCGAAACCAAACTGTTGTTGACTTAGGTGCTGGTACGGGGTTTTTCGCATTCAGAATGGTGCGTGCTTTACCGCCTGCCAAAAAAGTTATTGCCTTGGATATTGACCAACGCTTTATCACTTTTATGGATAGTGCCAAGCAGGAAATGCCCGCTGATATGCGTGCGCGTTTTGAGACCCGATTAGTAGATACCGACAACCCTAAACTCAAAAACAATGAAGCCGATGCAGTGGTGATTGTTAATACCTATATGTACATCCAAAATCGAGTGGATTATATGAAGCTCTTGAAAAAAGGAATTGCAAAAGGGGGGAAAGTGTTGATTGTAGAATATAAAGAAAAAGAAATACCTGTGGGTCCTCCTGTCAGTATCAAAGTACCCCTCAGTATTGTGGAGAAAGAATTAAGAACCGCAGGGTTTACACAGATAAAATCAGATGATACGTCTTTAGACTACCAATATATTGTCACAGCAATCGTCGAATAAGGTGATATAAAAGAGCATTTTGGCTGTATTTTTGAAAAACGCATTGGACGCAACGAGACTTTGCACTTTTCGTTTATATATACACCGCACTTTTTCACAATCTAATCTCTACGCCATGATGAAAAACTTTTTGATTGTACTGTCTATACTTTACATCACCCCCTCCCTATTTTCACAAAATATGGATGCCGAATTCGCCCTTAATCGCCTTGTCTTAAAACTCAAAAAAGAATTTGATACTGGTTTGAATACGCGCCAAAATGGTTCTGCAACCTCATTGGGTTTCTCTGACATAGATAAACTTAATGTGCAATATGGCTGCGAAAAAATTGACTATATCAAAGGTGGAGGCGAAGTACGCAGCATTATTTTGAATTTTGAACAAGATATTGATATAAAAACGGCTATCAATGGCTACATCCAAACGGGCA
>JAYVKQ010000578.1:0-2431 GCA_043768285.1 Saprospiraceae bacterium
GCTAACCGAAAACCCTTCAAAGGCAACGTAAAAAGCATTGAAACGGCTTTTTATGACCATGATTTTAGGGATATTTTAGGAGAAATTGATAAAGCAAAAGTTCAATACATTGGCAATATAGACGCGGAGCATTTCACTTGGGCAATCAATCGGGAAGAGGCACTGCACGTTTTAGATTTTTTTCTACACAACCTTTTCGCTAATTTTGGCAACTTTCAAGATGCCATGCATACGCAGCATTGGAGTTTATTTCATTCCCGCATATCCTTTGCTTTAAATGCAAAAATCCTAAGTCCTTTGGAGGTCGTACAAGCAGCAGAAGCCCATTGGCGAGCGCATCCTAACAGCATTTCCATTGAACAATGCGAAGGTTTCATTCGGCAAATTATCGGGTGGCGCGAGTATATGCGGGGCGTGTATTGGGCTAAGATGCCTGACTATGCACAACTCAATTTTTTCAATCACACGCGTATGTTACCCACTTGGTTTTGGACGGGCGATACCAAAATGAATTGCTTGAAACACGCCGTCGGTCAGAGTTTAGACCACGCCTACGCCCACCATATTCAACGTTTGATGATAACGGGTAATTTTGCACTTTTGGCGGGTATTCACCCCGATGATGTGGATAAATGGTACTTGGGCATTTATATTGATGCCATTGAATGGGTTGAAATTACGAACACCCGGGGCATGAGTCAATTTGCAGACGGGGGTATTGTGGGCACAAAACCCTACATTTCGTCAGCGAATTATGTAGATAAAATGAGCAATTATTGCGCTGGCTGCTACTACAATAAAAACCTAAAAACGGGCGAAAAAGCCTGTCCTTTCAACAGTTTATACTGGCATTTCTATGAGCAACACAGAGATTTATTAGAACGTAACCCCCGCATTGGCATGATGTATCAGCTCTTGAAAAAAATGAATCCCGATGAAAAAGCGGCAATAATGGAACAAGCGGAACACTATTTGAGCATTTTGGACGAGCTTTAGTTCGTTAGAAGGGATTTTACAAAACTTAAAAGGGCGTGTGGGATAGCTCCATTACAATGCGTTATAAATATGAATATAGTGAATAATCAACGTTATTGTGTGTTTTAGTTTATTTTGTAACCCGCGCACAAACTAAAACGGCTACCTTTAGAGTAGCCGTTTTATCGTACATTAATATATCAAATTAGAATTTCACAGCCAAATTAGCTGCCATTGTCATACCTAATTGACTAAAATGAGAACCATCATAAGTTACCATCGAATAACGCTGATTGAATGTGATAGCGTTAGAAACACCTTTCAATTTTGCAGCATCTTTTAATAGAGCGTCACCTTTGGTATTGAGTGACACAAATTCCCACTCTGGTGTGATACTCAATAAGTTTTGAATATTTATACCCAAAACAACATTCTTTGAAATATTGATGCTGGCACCTAAATCAGTTACAACTTTAGGCTTGAATTGGGTATCTAAATTATCATCAATACCTGCTTGGTGGAAACGGGTTGGACCAAACAAAGTATTGTTCAAATTAAAGGTAAGTTTAGACAATGCCCAATCACCACCCAATATAAATTTGTATTTAGGGCGAGAAGACAATAATAGAGCCTCTTGGGTCTTGTCAAAAACGCTTTTATTAGCGGCTGCAATCAATGACGTATTTTTGATAGCGCCGTCTAATTTATTCTCTAACTGGTAATTGCCAGCCAAATTTACAGTTAATTTACCTTTACCAAAAGCAATGTTGCGATAGTTAGCGACTATATCTAAGCCTGATGTCTTTGTGTTAATAGCATTTGTAAAGAAACTGACCGCTACTATACCATTGTTATCCAATACGGACTTCAAAGGTGAATTGGCAGCTAAGCCATCACCGTTGATTTCAGAACCCAAGATAATACGGTCTTTTACTTTAATGTTATAATAATCAATTGTAACATTGATATTTTTAGTTGGATTCAAACCAATACCCAATGAAATATTGGTAGATTTTTCTGGTGTCAAAGCAGATACACCCAATAAACGAGCTTGAGAAGAGCGGTTGTTTACGATACCTTTAGTTTGGATACCTTGACCCGGTACAAAACTCGCTTGCGCTATTTGCTCATTGATTTGGTGCAAAGAAGGCGCGCGGAAACCCGTAGAAACAGAACCGCGAACGACTGCCGTTTCACCAATTTTGTAGCGAGAACTTAATTTCCAAACAGTAGCCAACAGGTTTTTTGTATTTTCTTTGCTGTAAAATGAACTTTGATTGCCATAGTTCGATTTACCCGCACTCTCGTCGCTATACTTTTCAGTACGGACAGTTGCATTGACTAAGAAATCTTTCGTTATATCAAATCCTAAATCCACATATCCCCCAAAATTGAAACGCGTGAATTCACCCGCATTGTTTTCACCAATGCCAGGAAATGAATCTGCACCCGGTGC
>JAYVKQ010000579.1:0-3594 GCA_043768285.1 Saprospiraceae bacterium
TTAACATATGAGAAGCGGGTCTTTTTTGTTTCGCAACTCAAAGTTCCGCTTTCTTGTATGTTTCTCATAATTACCTTAAAAAATAGTAGGGTACAGTACACGGATGTTTACACGTCAATTCTTACGCCTCAGAACAACCATACCATACATTATTATTGTAGATAAAATGGGGCGTTTTCGCTATTTTTATATCAATAATGAGTTACAAAGGGAAAAAAGAACGATACAAAAAGATGGCTCAGTTTTGATACAAAAAATGTATACTGATTTTGGATTTGAGGAAAAAATTAAAATGCTTTTAAAAGAATAAGCATTGAATAAACTTTAATATTAATTTTGCGTCATGTCAAAGAAAAAAAATATCGTTTACCTCCTCACGGGGTCAAATATGGGCGACCGAGACGACAATATGCGTCAAGTCAATGGTCTTATTGAGCAATATATTGGCTCTATTACTAAGGCATCGCGCCTTTATGAGACCCAAGCATGGGGCAAAACCAATCAGCCCGATTTTATCAATCAAGCCCTTGCCGTTGAGACCCCTCAGTATCCGAGCGAGGTGATGAAAAATATTTTGAAAATTGAAGGACTTATGGGGAGAGTACGTACCGAAAAATGGAACGAGCGCGTCATTGATATTGACATTATGCTTTATAATGAGCAAATTGTGAACGAACCCAACCTGACCATACCGCACCCGCATCTGCATGAGCGCAATTTTGCCCTCGTTCCCTTGATGGAAATTGCTGGTGAAGTTATGCACCCCATTTTAGATATGGCTATCGAAGATGTGTATTTTGAATGCAACGACCCACTTGATGTTATTATGATGGATTAGTTAAAACCGTACATACTCCGCAGGGTTTAAAGCTCGACCATCTTTCCACAATTCAAAATGCAGGTGTGGTCCCGTTGTTTGTTCACCCGTGTTGCCAATAATGGCAATCGCTTCTCCTGATTTTACCTTATCTCCCGATTTTTTCAATAGCACGGAATTGTGTTTGTAAAAAGAGACTACATTATTATTGTGTTGAATGGCGATAGTATTACCCGTTTCTAAAGTCCAGTCGCTACTGATAACAAAGCCATCGGCAATAGATTTGATGGGCGTATTTTTGGGCGCAATAATATCAATACCATAGTGTTTTTGTCCTAATGTGAAATTTTTACTGACTTGTCCCGACAAAGGTGAAGCGAGAAACATATTTTCGAGACGATCGTTTCTACCTATAATTTTTATCGCCTTTGTGCCCCCCCCCTCAGTATTTTGAGCCACTTCATCACCATCAAAGGGCGAATTGCCGCCTGCGCGGATTTGGCGTTCATACTCACCCGCTTCGGTGTTGATATTGCTATCGGCTACGGCGGTGGTTTTGTCGCGGGTAATATCATCTTGGCGTTGTACTTCGTTATTTAGCCATTTCTTCTTGTTGGTCGTATACGTTTGATGCGCCCGTACAGCGCGTTCAAGGCTATCCACACGGTTTTCCAATAAAAACACATCGCGTTGCGAGCCAATACCACCATAACCCGGGATAAATCTTTTTAAAGGCGTAAAAACAATAAGGGCAATTAAAAAAATGGAAAAACCAACCAACAAACTACTAATCCACACGTAAAGGTTCATGAGCGATAAGCGGTAAGAGGCGACCTGCTCAAGAGATTCGTTATTAATCACATTCAGACGGTAAAATGTCGTGCGCGATAGTTCAATAAATTTTTTAAACCGATTTATACCGCTTTCAATACCTTTAACGATATTGCGCGCATTGAGACCCTTAAGGCGTTCAAATAAATGTGCTACCCGATTGGGTTTATTATTTTGCTCTGCCATGCGTTAATTTTTCTCAGAAAAACAATATTTTTGCCTTTTTTGCGCTAATAGCTTGTGGCAATTACTGTTATTGAGTGTTTAAAATGACTAATTAGTACAGATAATGAATTAAAACGCCCCGTTAGCATACGTTTCGCTTAAAATTTGACCGAGATTTCGGGATTAAAAGCCTCTTTAGAGGTGCAATATTGGTAAAAAACGCTTAAACAACCTGTACTAAGCCCCGACAGGAGTGTAATAACATCGAACGTACCAATATTGCACTCCTAACGGAGCTATAAGAAGTGGGTTCACTCTGTTATTGCCAATATTGCACCTCTAACGAGGCTTAAAAAGTGAAAAACTAACCTAAATTTTAAGTGACACGTATGATAACGGGGCTTTTTAACCCAATATTCATATAATTTCCTCAAAAATACTGAGGGGATATCTATTTAAGATAAATTGTATATTTTGGTATAAAATTTTCTTTTAATCTGTATTCCAAGCTGCAAAACTACGATAAAAGTTTTATTTTCCTATAATAACGTACAAGGCATAATGCACATATCCAAATTGTCCATTTTCCATTGTCCATTGTCCATTGATTAAAAAAGATATATTTTGAAACAATTTTATAAATCCCTATGCTTGTTGATGGCACTCACGCTCGTAAGTGCCTGCGTTACACAAAAGAAAAAAGACGAAGCCAAAGGTCTAAAACTTTTTTTCCATAACCTAACGGCTAAATATAACGGCTTTTTTAACGCCGAGGTATTGATTAAAGATGCGACCGAAAAACTGACCTTTTCGCATCAAGACAACTTCAATAAAGTCCTTGATGTGTATCCTGCCGTAGCGGTTGATAATTTTCAATCGGCAGCACCTGATTTGGATAAAGCGATTGAAAAAACGGCAGTAGCCGCAGCATTTCACCGTCCAAGTCATTGGGTGGACGATAGTTATTTGCTATTGGGCAAAGCACAACATTTAAAACACGATTTTCAAGCAGCCGAGGAATCGCTGCAATACCTTGTGGATATATATGACCCCGTTTTGAAGCGCAAAATTACGCCACAAGAGCGTAAAAAAATGGCTGAAGAACTCAAAAAAGAAAAACAAGAAGCCCGTAAAGAAGCTGCCGAAACCGCCCGCAAAGCACGCGAGGAAGAAGCTAAATTGAGAAAAGTAACGGCTGAAAAAGAACGTAAGGAAAAAGAAGAAACCACTAAACGTCTTGAAAAAGAGCGCGAAGATAAAATAAAAATGCGCCAAGATTCTATCGCACGAGAGGCAGAAGAACGCAAAAAGGAGATTGAAAAAAAGAAAGATGACCTCGATTCGCGCAACGAATCCCGTCGCAAATTCAACGAAGCCCGCACTGCTGCTCGTAAAAAAGATAGAGAGGAAGCCAAACAGCCCAAAAAGCGCGTAGAACTTGTAGAAAATGAAGAGAAAACCGTTGAAAAGCCAAAAGAAGAACCTAAGCCGACAACGAAACCCAAAGTAGAAATGGTAAAAACGGGTAGTAATGCAACACCCGTTTTTAAAGTCGAAGACGTGACGAAAATGGGTAAGGTGAAAGGCAAACCTAACCGCTATTTCTTGAAACATCGTCCCTGCCACCAAGAAGGGATTGTCTGGTTGGCGCGTACCCAAATTGAACGTGGCGATTATGACGAAGCCGAATTGCTCTTGGATATGTTGGATAAAAGTACCAAAACGTTTAAGGATATTCGGCAAATGGTGGCTGTTGCCAAAGCACATTTGCACTTAACACA
>JAYVKQ010000580.1:0-5837 GCA_043768285.1 Saprospiraceae bacterium
ACCCATTTCTATGAATTAACCCTTGAAAAAGACTATTTTAAAGAAAAACTATTGAAAATTTTTATTAAAAAAGAATATGATAAAGAGGTGGAAAACGCCGTGCCTGTGATGAATATACCCCTCAGTAGAATTGGCACTTTTAAGCTATTTTTGAAGCCTGATAGTTATGTGGCGGTCATTAGAGATGCTTATAATTGGGAGTTTTTATATAAAGAATTTGACGTAAAATAATAGATATAAATGGAAAAATTGACAAAAAAAGAGGAAGAAATCATGCACATCATCTGGCAATTGGAACGCTGTACGGTGAGCGATGTGCTTGAAATTATTGAAAACGAGACGGGAGAACGCCCACCCCATAGCTCCATAGCAACCATTGTGCAGATTATGGACAAAAAAGGCTTTTTGGGACATAAAGCGTATGGCAAAACTTACGAATATTTCCCCCTCATTTCAAAAGAGGAATATGGCAAACGCTCGCTCTCCAAATTGGTCAGCGATTATTTTGACGGCTCGGCGCAAAGCCTTGTGTCTTATTTAGTCAAAGAGGAAAAAATGAATGCCATGGAATTGAAAGCATTATTGGATAAATTGGATTAACAGCAAGGCGGCGGTTTAGGAAACTGAATTTGAATAAATAATTCCACAATAATAGAAAAAATTTCATCACCAAACCATTCTCTCTTTATGAAAAAAGCATCTTGTATTTATGTGCTAATTTTATTTTTTAGCCCCTTTATAACCTTTGCCCAAACGCAAAAAAAAAGTGAACAACCTGAATTTATAGGTGGGCAAGTGGCTATGTTCAAGTTTCTACAATACAATATCAGATACCCTAAACCCGCCAGAGATCAAGGGTTAAAAGGGACTGTCAATGCGGTATTTGTTGTGGAAAAAGATGGCAGCCTTACAGTTGCCAAAAACAAAGAAAATATAGTTGCTGATATAGCTTATTTCACTACGGATACCTTGTACGTCGTTGGTAGAAAAACGCAAAAAGAACAGCCTGAACATAATACTGTAAATGACCCAATTTTGTTAGAAGAAGCAAATCGCGTTGTTCAACTAATGCCTAAGTGGAAACCTGCAACGAAAGAGGGAACACCTATCAAGGCAATGTATGGGTTTGTTATAAAATATCTCTATGAATAAAAATCAATAACCATGCTCACCTATTTCCTACAAGTCAATCTCTGCTGGCTCTTATTTTATGGGCTATACTATGTGCTATTGAGTAAAGAAACATTCTTTACACTCAATCGCATCTATTTGATTATCAGCTTGTTAGCGGGTTTATTGCTGCCGCTATCTGCCGATTGGTTGCGGACGGAAACACCGTTGTTCATTGCTGTGCCGATGGATAGTATCATGCTACCCGAATTTGTGGTCGGCATGAAAGAAAAGGCTGTTTTATTACCTCAAAATACTGAGGGGGGTATGAGTTTGACTTGGTGGATGCTTTTGGTAGCACTCTATCAATTGGGTGTAACATTGATGGCTATTCGATTTGGGTATGGCATATACCATATTTATAAAATCTTCAAAACAACTATTATTGAAGAAGAAAATGGCTTTTTACTAGCCCATACTGTGGTACATCCTGATATAAGCGGGAAGGGGGTATTGCCCCAACCATTTTCTTTTTTCAATGTCATATTTATTGACAAAAATAACTATCAAGGCATTGATTATCAAAACATTATGCAGCACGAGAAGGCACACGCTCGGCAATGGCACTCACTGGATGTAGTGTTTTTGGAGCTATTAAAAATCGTGTTTTGGTATAGCCCGATGGTGTATTTGTACCGTCATTCTTTGAAAAATATCCACGAATATTTGGCAGATGCTGCCGTGCTGCGGTCTGTCTCTAAAAAGCAATATGGTACTTTATTGATACAGCAAGCCCAGTCCGCGAATGTGCTTGCGCTCGTCAATCCATTTTTTTCACAACTAAAAAAACGCATAGTCATGATGACACGCAATCCTTCCAAGCGGCGGTCTTTGGTAAAATATACCTTTGCCGTCCCTGTTTTCTTGCTTCTTGTTTCTTTTTTGGCTTCGCCGAATAATGCGGTAATGGTCAATACAGCAACCGTTTCTCAAGAAGTAACGCATACCATAAAGACAATACCGACAAGTAATACTCGTGCAGAAACCGTAATACCAACAATTGATAATACACCGAACCAAACCTTTAAGGTGACCTTAGCGGGTTTAGAAAAAGGCAGTATAGATGTCGAAATTGCTCGTCAGCAAACCCAATTCCGATTGTTTCAACCAAATAAAAGTATTTGTGATGTGCAAAGCTGTCTTATATCTAAGCAACTGGCAGATGGTACTTTGACGGCACCCATCAAAAATACGGGTAGCACATTCAAACCAGATGTGCGTGCTTTGATGCAATCCTTACAAAATGGCGAAAGGCTTTTTATCAATACCATCAAAGTAAGATGCCCTGGCGATGTGCAAGCGCAGGATTATGGTCAAATGGTTTTTGATATTGTGGATGCCCATTTAACTCAAAGTATAGGGTCAAATAATACAGTAAATATGGCTGATACTACAAAACGTGACCCTATTTTTACATTTGCAAACGGGCATACACAGGGCTTTATTTCTGTGCAAGAAATGAAAACACACAAGGAAATAGTTGGTATGGAGTTAATGAAAAAACCTAATAACAAGTGTGAAATACTAAGTTTTACATTAACAAAAACATCAGCAAATGGTATAGTCGAAAAAGCAGATAACGAAACGGGTAAGTTTAATAGCAATGTTTTAAAACTAATAAATTCTGCAAAAGTGGGCGATGAATTTGTTTTTTCTAAGGTAAAAATGAGAAATACAGATAACACAATTTTAGAACCTGCCGAAACTCATTTCTCCATAAATAGTGAAAATGGTGAGACTAAGTATAATATCAATTTATCAGATAAACCAATACCACGAGTAGGCACACCCAACAGCGAAGGTATTTACACCATTGTAGATGAACAACCCGAATTCCCACAAGGCCAAAAAGCGATGTTCACTTGGTTGAGCCAGAATATGAAATACCCCTCAGTGTCAAGAGAAAATGGTGTGCAAGGCACGGTATATGTTGGTTTTGTTGTAGAGACGGACGGCACTATCGCAAATGTGGCAGTTAAAAGAGGCGTGAAAGGTATTATCCGCGATACCATCACTTTAATGGAAGTCAATGGCGTAAAAGGGAATAAAATAGTGCAAAGAGAAGATTATTCCTTAGATAATGAAGCCAAAAGGGTCATTTCTGCCATGCCAAAATGGAAAGCGGGCAGAAACCAAGGGCAGCCCGTGCGGGTGGCTTATACTTTGCCAATCAAATTTAAGTTGGAGTAAATTAAGGTCAATCCTAATTCTTATTAAAATCTTTTCATACTTCATAACACAGAGCAATTGCCGAAAGGTGGTTGCTTTTTTATTAATACCCTAACTCACTCTAAATTAAATTTGAGAAAGTTAAAACAATGGTATAAATTTGTTCAAAATTACAAGATATGGTAGAAGTAACTGTTAAAATTCCAACTCAACAACTTGAATACTTTATGGAGATACTTAAAAATCTCCAGTTTGCAAAAGTTGAAAAAGTTGTTGATACACCGCTAACACCTGCGCAACAAGCAGTTGAGGCTGAGTTGCGTGCTGCATTAGAACAGACGGAATTACACAGACAAGGCAAAATCAAATTGAATGACGCAAAAACTTTTTTATTAAACCTAAAAAAAGAACAAGAGCAAAACCTTCAAAAAGTTTAATTATGCCTTTTGATATTCTACTATCTGAAAACTTTGAAAAACGCGCCAAACGCCTTTCTAAAAAGTATCCGTCATTAGCCAATGACCTTTTAAATTTGATTGATGATTTAGAAACCAATCCAAGATTAGGTGAATCATTAGGGCAAGATTGCTATAAGGTTCGTTTAAATATCACATCAAAAAAGGCAGGAAAAAGCGGTGGTGCAAGGGTGATAACGTGTGTAAAAATTGTAGATGAACAAGTGACGCTATTAACGATTTTCGATAAATCAGAACAAGAAACAATTTCTGAAAAAGAATTGGATGTTTTATTGAAAAAAGTTTTTGGTGAGTGATAAACATATATCAAACGAAGAGCCGTTGCACTTAAGAGGTACAACGGCTTTCTAATTTTATCCTAAAAGCGCATATACGCGCGCCTTCAATTTTTCTAAAGCCAAACCTATCCCCCCCTCAGTATTTTCGGGTAAAATACCTGTATAGGCTTTACCCATTTTCAAATAATAACTATAAAAAGCCGAAGCGGGCAAGCCCCATTTTTTCATAAACTGCAAACGCCCATTGTTTTTCTTCACCCGCCCCGTTGAGCGCGATTGAAAATGATAGACCCGACTTTCCCCTAAGCCTTTGAATATGCGACAACCCGCCACCCACAACTTCATCGAAAAATCGGGGTCGGAGTACATCCCTGGGCTAAATTCGATGCTGAAACCACCAATTTGCAACCACGCAGCACGACTGACTACAAGCGGGGGCCAAGTCGCTCCCGACCAATCAGGCATCGCATAACTTCTATATTCCGCTAATAATTTTTCTTCTTGAAATGTGGCTATATCGCGACCATAATTGCCATATATCATGCAGGGATAATTGTGCGGGACAGGTTCGATGAGGGTTGATGAGAGTATAAATAATTGAGTATCAATTTTTTGCAAATCATCTATTAAGGGTTTATCCCAATCGGGCAGCACATACATATCATCGTTCATATAGACGATATAGTCTTTTGTAGCTTTACCGTATGCGAGATTGACGGCTTTGCAGATGCCAATATTCTCCGCGCTATGTGTATAGGCTACCCCCTCAGTATCTGCCCATTCCAAAGTGCCATCTGTCCCTTCGTTGATGTGCAGAATAATCTCATGCGGTTGGGTGGAGTGCTGACGAATGGAACGGATGCAGCATTTGAGCATTTCGAGATTGTTCCAAGTGGGTATGATGATGGAGAACATAGAAGCGGTTTAATGGTTTCGGGCATCTTGCCCCCAATGCAGTTTTTCACGCAAGGTTTTCAGGTATGTATCGCCATGCAATTGCACTAATTTTACTGTGAAATCTGCCGTTCTGACGGCTAATTGATAATCATTAGTGATGGTTTCAAAGCGCGAATCAAGTGTACAGAGAAAATTGTCTGTCCGTCCTTCTACTTCAAAACTGATGACTGAACTATCGGAGACCACTATCGGGCGCACGTTCAAATTGTGCGGCGCAACGGGCGTTATGATAAAATTATTGGAGTTCGGAAACACAATCGGTCCACCGCAACTCAAAGAATAGCCCGTAGAACCCGTCGGCGTTGCCACTATCAAACCATCTGCCCAATAAGAATTAAGATATGCACCGTTCAAATAGGCGTGAATGGTAATCATAGAGGAAGTATCACGCTTCAAAATCGTAAAATCATTGAGGGCAAAACGCACATCACCGAATAGAGGCATATTGCTTTCAAGGTGCAACAATCGCCGCGATTCGATGTCAAATTGACCATTCAAAAGGCTTTGTATCGCGTGTTCGATGCGCATTTTGCTGATACTGGCAAGGAAACCCAAACGCCCCAAATTGATACCCATCACAGGCACATCCATATCGCGCACCATCGTGACGGCATCTAATATCGTCCCGTCGCCACCCAAAGAAATCACATAATCTAACTTATGGGATTTAAAATCTAAATAGCCTTCAAACACTGCCACATCGCGCTTGAATTTCACTTTCTCTTTTATTTGCGCGTAGTAAGGTTTATAGACATAGGTATTGACCCCCTCAGTATGCAAGGCATCG
>JAYVKQ010000581.1:0-5082 GCA_043768285.1 Saprospiraceae bacterium
CACAGAGTTTCACAGAGTTTTTTTTTATTCTCTATGAAACTCTGTGGCTTCTCTGTTTAACCTTTTTATTCTACAATACTGAGGGGGTAGCTACACCAAATACTCCTTAGTCAAACCCACTGTCATTTTCTCCATATTCGCCAACTGCACGTGCAAAGAGCGCGTTTTTGGCAATTCATATTCAAAGAAATATTGATTGGCGCGGAGTTTACTTTCGTAGAAAATTGCCTCATCACCCGCTGCGCCGTTGGTCAAAGCGGTATCCGCAATAACGGCTTGCTTAAGCCAAATCCACGCAACCGTCACGATGCCAAAATACTCCAAATATAAAGTCGCATCAGCAAGCATTTTTTCTGCCCCGTTTTCTTTTCCATGCTTCAAAATGTCCATAGTCAGGCTTTGCAAACGCTGAGTCGTTTCGCCCAATTTTTGGGCATATACCCCCAGTCGTTGTTGCTTTATGGCTTGCGTTACCGTATTAACTATTTCATTACCAAGCAATTGCATAGCTTTTCCATTTTCTAAAACTACTTTTCTGCCTAATAAATCCATACCATGAATAGTCGTTGTGCCTTCATAAATAGCATTGACGCGAATATCACGGTATATCTGTTCAACTGGAAAATCATCGCAATAGCCCGCCCCACCGAAAGTCTGAATAGCTGTAGAAACAGCTTCAATACCCATTTCGGAAGGGTAACTTTTAGCAATCGGCGTTAGGAGTTCGAGCAATAAATGACTGTTGTGGCGTTCCTCTTCAGTTATGCCGTGTTCCGCCAAATCTGCCAAATAACTACATTGCGCCAATAGTGCCAAAGACCCCTCAGTAATTGCTTTCTGAAAAAGCAACATCCGCTTCACATCCGCGTGTTCTATAATCAAAACGGGCGGACTGTGTGGGTCTTTGTTGCTCGGGTGTCGTCCTTGTGGACGCTCGTTGCAATATTTCAAAGAGGCATAATACGCCGCCGAAGCAGCCGCCGCCGCGACTAAACCCGTACCTATCCGCGCTTCATTCATCATCTGAAACATATAGTTCAAGCCCCGATGTTCTGCACCTACCAAATAGCCTTCACAATCATCTTTTTCGCCAAACATCAAATGGGCAGCTACGTAGCCTTTTTGACCCATTTTGCCATATATACCCGCGCAAGTCACATCATTTGATACCAAATCAGCACCGTTTGGACGATATTTAGGTATCACAAACAGCGAAATGCCCTTTGTGCCAACAGGTGCGCCTTTAATACGCGCAAGGGTTAGATGCACCACATTATCCACCGCATCGTGGTCGCCACCCGAAATAAATATTTTTTGACCTTTGATTTTATAGACCCCCTCAGTATCAGTAGGCTCTGCAGTGGCAACAATATCCGTCAATGAGCTACCCGCTTGCGGCTCAGTCAAAGCCATTGTACCTTGCCAATCGCCTGAGTAGAGATAAGGTAAATAGTATTCTTTTAGCCTTTCAGAACCAAAAGTCAATATTAAATTAGCTGCACCTTGCGTCAAAAATGGGTAACACGCATTGACATTCGCCGCGTAAAAACTCGCCAATGCAGCATGGCACAATGACCACGGCATTTGCATACCGCCATATTCGGCAGGTGCGTGGGCAGAAATCCAACCACCTTCGCCAATGGCTTTTATCAGCACTTTGAGTTGTGGATGGGTCTTAACGATGCCATCTTCAAACACCGCTTTTTTCCTATCCATCTCCATATAGTACGGAAAAAGATGGGTATCGGCAATTTGTTTCGCCGCGTCGAGTGCCATATCGAAGGCACTACGGTCATAATCAGCATAATAAGGCAAGCGATTGAGCTTGTCGGCTTCGAGCATTTCGTAAAGCAAGAAACGTAGATTTCGGTAGTTGATATACTGCATATTAAAGTCTTTCTATTGGGCAAGTCATGCAATGAGATCCACCCCGCGCCCTTGATAATTCATTTGATGGTAAAGTAATTATTGTGTTTTCAATATTTTCTACTTGAATAAGTCCATTTTTTATATCCTCCAAAAGTTTTTTGGCAGGATAAATTTTATAGCCATAGTCTTTAAAAGCCTCCTCCGTTTTAGGGTTTCGGTCATAAGTTAGAGCAACGCCCGGTTTTAGGGCAACGAGATTACAACCATCCGTCCATTGTTCGCGCTCTTGATAGGGGCTTTCACCATCGCCCGATAGGATAAACTTCATCTTAGGATTAATTTCTGCCCTTACGAAATCTTTTACTGAGGGGTATTGCGTGGTCGTTCCATTATCTCGATGTACCTCAACATTACTACTCAAACCATCAATGACGATAGGTTTAAACGCCGTGATATGATTGTGATTGATATGCGTAAAAATAGTATCTATGTGCATAAACGCCCTATCTTGCGGAATGTTTATTTGCACCACATTCTTAACTACACCTTTTTCAAAAAGCGCATTGGCAAGTAGTTTTATCGTATAACTATTGGTACGCTCGGAGCAACCGATGAGCAAATAATCTTTGGAAAGCATCATGCAATCACCCCCTTCAATACTCACAATTTCACCTTTTTTGGACGGTGGAAATTGGTCAACACGGTTCAAATTGATGATTTTACCCGCTTCTCTGACATCTTTAAAGATAGGATGCGCCCAAAAAATAAAACGCGCTAAAAAGTTTTCTCGAAAACGCGCCATTTTTGCCGCTTTCAAAATCAGTATATGGTCATTGACCGTGACGGCTATATCGCGTGTGAAAATGAAGTTCGGAATAGGGTCGAAAAGGATGTGTTTATCGCGTTCCAAATAGCCCGTTATGAGCGTATCAGCCAAAGCATCGCTACTTAAATCTACCAATAATTGTGAAAAACTCTCGGGCAATTCTTCATAATCAATGATTTTTTCAATCATTTCCAACTTCGTAGATTGGTCGTATTCCAAGGCTTCAATAAGCAATTGGCGGGTATCCAAAACATTTTCTTTACCCAAAAATGCTCTTAAAACATTCGTGAATATATCATGTTCTTCTTGCATTTGGGGCAAATGCACAATATCATCGAACAGCAATTCTTCGGCTTGTTTGGGCGAAATGCGGGCAATACCTTCATCGGGGCGATGCACAATAACCCTTTTGAGGGTTTCAATTTCGTTGGAAACGTAAATTTTTGACGCGGTTATCTCTTGTATCATACAATATATACGTTGAATATGGGCGCAAAGATAACCAGATGTGGGGTTAAAAAAAATTAAGATTTTAATAAATCCTGTAATGTTTCAACATTTACTTGTTCATCAAAAATCGCTTGCACAGGTATAACAAAACCCTTGATAACACGGCTTTCAATTTCATCAGAAAGTCCATATGTTTTAGGAGGCGAATATTGTTTATCAGTAGGTAAAAACAGAATATATTGGTCTATTTGCTGGCGATTAGGGTCAATAATCCAATATTCTTGAATACCATGGGCAGCATAATCTCGTTTTTTGATGCCTTTATCTTTTGCCGCCGTTTTTTTAGATAAAATCTCTACGACAAAATCGGGTGCAGGAAACAGCATTTGGTCTTCCTCAAATGTATCATATTTTTCTTTTGAAAAAAAGACTAAATCAGGCTCATAATCATTGCGGGTCAATGCAATCATTGCTTTTTCGGTAGCCACGCGACCTAATTTTCTAATACTCGCATAATAACTCAATAGCCGTGATAGCAAATCTGTAACACTAAAATGCTTTTTCTTAACTGGCGAATGTAAAACTACCTCGCCATTTATAAATTCCGCTTTGATACTCGGCGTAATCCACTGACGAAAATCGTGGCGACGATTTTTCTCATCTTGCATGGCATCGTAAAGCGCATCAAGTTGTTGCGGGGCATCAGGCGAAGCCATTATTCTATCTACATACTCGAATGACATAGCTACAAATTTGATACAAAATAACAGTTTTTATTTGATTTTTAAAAGCGAATTTATAAAAAATACTGAGGGGTGCTATCAATTATGAAAATAAGTAGAACCTATGCACACCAAAGCATATTCTTTGTGCATCTATTTTTGATATTACTACATCTCTAAGGAACGTGAAAAAAATAAATTTACATTTTACAAATAAACGACTTTGACAAAAAATATCCTACTCCTATGCGTACTTTTATCAACCGCATTTTCTATTAAATCCCATGCGTGTATGAACGAATATTGGGATATTGCGCAGGGCAAATTGCATATCCACGATTATGAAAGCATACAACAGCGTGTGCCAAGTGGTAACAACCTTCAACACACTGAGGTCAAAGCACTATTCAAACAAATCAAGGAAAGGTATAAAAAAAATCCCACTTTGGAAAATTATAGCGACTATGCTGCATCGCTCATTTATCAAGGGGCATATGAAAAAGGTAAAAACATTTTGCTTGAAATTGAGGCAAAAGCACCCAATCAATATAACACAGCTGCCAATATAGGTACAGCTTATGAGCTTTTAGGTAAAAATGATAGCGCCTTGTTTTGGATAAAAAAAAGCGTGACCATTAATTTTAATTCACATTTTGGTTCTGAATGGATACACGTCCGTTTGCTTGAAGAAAAAATAAAGGCTCAAAATACTGAGGGGTATTTCGATACGCACTCCATATTGGGTTGGGACTTCGGCAAGGGCAAAAAAGCGAAAGATATACCACATCTCGATTTAGCAAAATTTGCCACCCATCTTTATTATCAACTAACTGAGCGCATGACGTTTATTAAAGATAAAGACCCTATTATTGCTCAATTAGCCTTTGATTTAGGCAATATCTATTCCGCTAAAAATGACCATCGGGCAGCCGTAGCAATCTATGATATAGCCCGCACTTATGGTTATAAAGGTGAATTATTTGAAAACCGGTTAGCATTTTCAGAAAATGCAATGGGGCAATCGGTTGAATATCGTCCAGATGGAACGCCCATTGTTCAAGAAGAAATTGACAAAAATAAAGGCGATTATTCGGCAGGTTTGTGGATAAGTGGGATTGCGTTTATGGGTTTAATTTTAGGTTTGCACAAGTTGAATAAAAGGTAAATGTGCGGTTTAGGAAACTGATTTTGAATTGTTTTAGATTTTTTTTGCAA
>JAYVKQ010000582.1:0-4284 GCA_043768285.1 Saprospiraceae bacterium
GGTTTAGGAAACTGATTTTGATAGATTTTCAGTTGATATTGATATTTTCTTTTTCAAAAAAATATCAATATCAACTGAAAATCTATCAAAATCAGTTTCCTAAACCGCCGTTCTTCCAACTTAAATAGTCATCATTTTTTAATAAATAATAAAACAACCAAACTTTATGACAAATCATAATTGGGTAAAATTCATTACCCCCTCAGTATTTTTACTAAGTTTTATCCTATTTTTAGCATCTTGCGACAATAAAAACTATGAAACTTGTGGTGGACAACCTACCTGCCCACCTTTTGACGAAAAAGCGGGCGCGGATATTCAAAAACTAAGGGCAGAAGCGGCGGGTAAATGGAAAATTGCGACTGTCGAAACCCGCGATACTATTCATAAAACAGAAAAGTCGTATAATACTTTGCGCTATGGTCTTTGTGTCTCTTACAATGGTGGCATATTATTGTATAAAGACTATAAAGATGTAGTGTGTACTTATTGTTTTGAATTAAAAAAAGAAGGCGATACGAATAGGTTAGCTTTAGATGAAGGCGTAGCAAATACTTTTTGCGTAGAGGCTTTGCAGTCAAGTGACATAATAGTGCGCAACGATTCGATGATATTGTTTCGCCGCGATTCTTTCGTAACCAAACGGATTATTTATAGGAGAGCAAATGATGATTGGTCGTTTAAATTAAACTAAAATAACGGATAAATGTACATATCGGATACTTTTGAAGTATCCGATATGTACATTACATCAATAAACTATGCTCCTCGATATCAACTTTACACAATATCAAAATGCCTTAAAAATACGTAAAACAGGCACTAAAATGGAGATATTTGACCCTGTGCGGCGCAAATATCTCTTTTTACAACCCGAAGAATTGGTACGTCAATTGGTGTTGCAATATCTGATAACAGATAGGCAATACCCACTCAGTAAATTGCGTTCTGAAATGGGTTTGCAAGTGAATACGCTGCAAAAACGATGTGATATATTGGTGTATGATATGGCTTTCAGTCCTTTTTTGATGGTCGAATGTAAATCCGCAAAAGTCCCTATCAATCAAGACGTTTTTGACCAAATTGCGCGGTATAATCGAACATTTAAAGTCCCTTATCTATTAGTGACAAATGGTCTTGCGACTTATTGCTGCAAAATTGATTTTGATAGGGAAGGATATGAATTTTTAAGTGATATTCCTAAGTGGATTAATACATAAATTATGGCGAAAGAAAAAATATTAGTCATCGGTGCGAATGGGCAATTGGGGTCGGCATTGACCAAAGCCTTACGATTGCAACACGGGCAAGAGCAAGTGATTGCCACGGATATACACCTGCCCACTGATGGCAACAACTACCTACCCTTCGAGATATTGGACGCTACCGATGCCTCCAAAATGTCGTTTCTGATTGAACGCTACCGCATCACGCAGATATACCATTTTGCAACCTCTATGTCGGCAAAATCAGAGATTAATCCCTTGAAAACGTGGGAATTAAATATGAATAGCCTATTTAATGTGTTGGAAGCAGCCCGCGCGCATCATCTGAAAAAGGTCTTTTTCCCATCGTCAATCGCTGTTTTCGGCAGAAATACACCGCGTTTGAATACACCCCAAGACACACTCCGTACGCCCGAAACGGTGTATGGCATGAGCAAAGTGGCAGGTGAAAACTGGTGCGTTTATTACCACAACCGCTATGATATTGATGTCAGAAGTCTGCGTTTCCCGGGTATTATTTCGCCGCAAAAAATGTCCGATAATAGCGCAATGGATTATGCCTTGTCCATATTTCAAAAAGCCATAAAAGGTGAAAGTGTCGAATGTTTTTTAGAAGGGGATACCCGCTTGCCCATGCTTTATATCGAAGATGCGGTGCGTGCTACGCTCCAATTGATGGATGCACCTGCCAAAAAAATATCTATTCGCAGCAGTTATAACCTCGCAGGTGTGACATTCACACCAGCCGATTTGATCGCTGAATTGACAAAACATATACCAGATTTAAACGTCACTTATAAGCCCGATGCCCGTCAGCAAATCGCTAATTCGCTACCCGAAAGTATTGACGATGCCCTCGCTCGTAAAGATTGGGGCTGGCAACCACAGTTTGATTTGAGTTTGATGGTGGAGGCTGTGGTGAAAGATTTGAAGAAAAATGTGAAAAAAATAGATAACTAAGGTTGTTACAACTATCTGTTATAACCCCTCAGTATTTGTTTAATTTTTTGGGCTAAAAAACTTGTTTAAAAAGCATATAGTAATATATTTGTGCTGTAAACGTACATAATATCACCAATTCCCCCTATGTTATGAGTAAACCACGCATTCAGTATGACAAAAATTGGAAAGAAGCTGTAACGCATATGATACGCCCGTTTGTAGGCTTTTTCATGCCAAAATTGTACAATGACATTGATTGGTCAGTTGAACCCCAATTTTTAGAACAAGAGTTACACAGTGCCTTGAATATCAAAAAAGGTAAAAGGATAACTGATAAATTAGTGAAAGTACGCCTACTCAATGGCGAAGAACGCTGGATATTTATCCATATCGAGTTCCAATCTGATGGCAATAAGGTTATAGGCTTACGGATGTATCGCTACTATCGCCGTATCTATGATTTATATGGCAAAGAAATAACAGCAATCGTTATTTATACGGGCAATTCTATTCCCAAAATGCACAATAGATATGAGCATACGGTATATGGAACTTCGATTATCTATATTTTCAACAGCTATGCTATTATAAAACAAGATGAAGCATCATTATTGGCTGACCCAAATCCGTTTTCAATCGTTGTACTCGCCAATTACTATGTTTTGAAGACAAAAAACGACAGCGAAAAACGGTATCAATTTAAAGAAAAACTCTATCAATTGGCGAGTGAACGACAATATTCTTTGGAATTTACAAATAAGTTACTTACTTTTGTCTTAGAATTAATGAAATTGCCACCTAATTTAGAGGATAAGTTTCATGAAGAAATCAATATTCTTAATAAAACTAAATCTAAGGAAATGACTTTATCAAAAAGTACAGTAAAGTTTGCGGATACTGTTGCAAAAAACTTCTACGGAGAAACTGTAGAGGATGTGCGTATTAAACTAAAAGAGAAAAATAGTAAACTAAAAGAGAAAGATAGCAAACTAAAAGAGAAAGATAGCAAACTAAAAGAATTGGATAAATCACTATCCAAGTCCATCATTTTGTTATATAAAAGGGTGAATATGTCAATAGAAGAGATTGCCGAGCATTTGAATATTAGCAATTCGGATGTTACTGAAATTTTGATTAAAAATAGAGTTATTAAAAAATAATTGTATCGCAATATTATGCAAAGAGGGGGTAAGGCTATCATGCTTTACCCCCTCAGTATTTTAGACTGTTTTAGACTATTTAAACCGTTTTTTAACATCCAAATAATCCAAAAAGTATATCACTTTTAAGGTGAAATTATTGGTTTGCGGCGATTGGAATGTTTTAGTAACGTTTTTAAAATAATCCTCATCTTGGATATAATCCATGCCGTTTTCAAACTTATTAATACTATTTTTCCAAATCACATTCATAAAGCTGCCAGGGGCAAATTGCCACGTATATATCATGTCAATATTGAAAAAATTGATATTGCGGTCTTGGTTTTTCTGCCAATCCAAATGTGTGACACTGCCATCATCTTTGAGGTTATAAAACTCATTGAAAACCACATTCGACCAATAGTGTCGCGCCCTAAATGTCAAGTTTGACTTAGCAGTGAAAGACAATTTTGTAGAAAAAGTGCTTTCCACCGTCCGAATGTTGCGCTTGCCAAACAAGACTTCATCGTTGGCAAAAGTCGAAAAGCCGATGTCATTGTTCTCTTTTACATAATGCGAAAAGAGCGAAAAACTCAATTTGTCATTTACACGATAACGCGGTTCGATGATAACGCGCATCCGCGAATGTCCCGCAATTGTACGCTTACCAAAACTCAAATGGGAATACCAATAGAGTTGTTTGCGGCGGTCAGTGCCAAAGTTTGTACCCGTTACGTATATTGGTGCGCGTTTAAATTCCTTACCATCCACACGCGGTTCAAAAAAATCATATGTCCAAGTAGGTTGGGCATAGTGCCACATATTCGCCCACCATTGATTTTTAAATTTGCCCCAAAAAAAGCCTTGCACCCCAAAATCCATATATCGCCCTGTCGAATATTGCAAATTATGGCTCACATTAATCCCTTTTTCAGTTGCTAAAAATACCTTACCAGGCTCAACTTGTTGGTGAAATA
>JAYVKQ010000583.1:0-4159 GCA_043768285.1 Saprospiraceae bacterium
CAGCGTTCCGTTGCACTTTCTAAAAAATTACAAAACGGATGTCAAAAAATAAGAGTAAAAAACCAAGCGTATCAAACGATAAAATCATTGCAAATACGGTAGAAAATGCTGCTTTTTCAAGCGAAACGCCTTTGAAAAGTAGCTTTTGGGTGAATACGCGCTTGCACGCGATTATTCTTTTCGTCACTGCCTTTTTGCTATATGCCAACACTTTGCAGCACCAATACGCACTCGATGATGCTATCGTGATTACCCAAAATATGTTCACAACTGAGGGGGTAAAGGGTATCGGCGGCATTTTGAAGTACGATACGTTTTACGGCTTTTTTAAGGAAGAAGGTAAAGCCAATTTGGTGGCGGGTGGGCGTTATCGTCCGTTTACACTCATTATGTTTGCTATTGAAAATCAATTATTTGGGCAGAAACCATTTGTTGGGCATTTATTCAATATATTATGGTTTGCTGTGACGTGCGTGTTGGTGTATCTATTACTTTTAAAATTACTCAATTATTATAGTGCGGATAAAAAAGGCGAACACACGGCGGGTAATACCTTCATTGCTTTTGCCGCCGCCTTACTTTTTACGGTGCATCCTATCCATACCGAAGTGGTAGCGAATATCAAAGGGCGTGATGAGATTATCGCTTTGTTGGGAAGTCTTTCTGCCGTATGGTTTTCTTTAAAAGCTTTTGACAATCAAGGTGTTAAGCAAATTGTTTATACTTTTTTGGCGTTTGTTTTATCGTTTATAGCCGTGATGTCGAAAGAAAATGCCATTACCTTTGTCGTCATTGTTCCATTGATATATTGGTTTTTTGTAAAAATAAATTGGATTGATACTGTAAAACCGCTTATCCCTTTTGCCCTATCTGCCTTAGCCTTCATCATATTGAGGGGGGCAGTGATTGGCTACTCATTTGGCGATGTGCAGAACGAAATGCTGAATAATCCTTATATAAAAATAGTTAATAATCAATATATTCCTTTTGAAACAGGGGAAAAAATGTCCACCATCATATATACATTGGGCAAGTATATTGGCTTATTAATTTTCCCAATTACCTTAACCCACGACTATTATCCGAACCATATCAGCCTAATGCCCTTTGGCGACCCCATCGTGACATTGAGCCTTGTTTTACATATCGCTTTGCTCTATTTTATGGTAAAAAATTGGCAAAAACGTAGCTTGTTAAGTTTCAGTTTAGCGTTTTATTTTTTGACATTATCTATTGTATCCAACTTAGTTTTCCCCGTTGGTACGCATATGGCAGAGCGTTTTATATTCATGCCATCGGTAGCTTTTTGCTTGATTTTTGCTCTTTTTTTAGAGAAAATACTGAGGGGGGGGACTGGAAAAATGCAAATGGCGTTAGGTATATTATTAGCTGTTGTTGCTTTATTTTCTTTAAAAACTTTTACCCGCAATCCCGTTTGGAAAGACGATTACACGCTTTTCTCGGCTGATGTCACGACTTCTGACAACTCTGCAAAAGTGCAATGTGCAGTCGGTGGGCAACAAATAGATAAGGCGGTGAAAATGGAGGACAAAACCCAACGCGCCGCACAACTTCGTGAAGCCGTTGAACACCTCAATCGCTCTATCCAAATCCATCCAAACTATAAAGAACCCTATAATCTTTTGGGCAATGCCTATACCCATTTGGGCGAAGCCACCAACGCCGTGACTGCCTATAAAAATGCGTTAAAAATTGACCCTAATTTTAAAGTTGCGCAGTCCAATTTGAATTTGGTAGCAGGTAATGCACAAGTCCAAGAGTTGAAAAATTTAGGTCTTGATGCAGGCAAAACCAAGCAAGATTTTGATAAAGCTATCGGCTATTTCAAACAAGCCTTAGCCTTAGCCCCCGACGACGCGCAGATATATTCCTACCTCGGTACGTGCTATGGCATGAAAGGCGACGCTAAAAATGCGATTGAGGTATTAGAAAAAGGCTTAAAATTGCGCGAAGACAAGCAAGATGCTGTGAATTTGAGCCAATCGTATCGGGTTTTAGGGAATGGGGAAAAAGCGGCAGAATGGGCAACGAAAGCCGCAGGATATAAATAAATTATAATTTATAATACCTTGCTATGTGAAGCTCATAGCAAGGTATTATAAATTATGCTCTTTTTTTATTTGTAAAACAAACTCAATAGTTTCGTCAAAATCTTCTGCAATTTCCTCAACCGATAGTTTGCCTCTTTTCAAAACTTTAATGATGGCTTGTGTTTTAGTTTCTAATTTGCCTTTTATTTCGCCTTTTATTTCACCACGAATTTCACCTTCTTGTTGCCCTTCCTCAAAAGCTGTTTGTATCACATTTTTCAAATCCCGATATGTTTTCAAACTATCTTCATACTGCTCCTTTTCTTCTGGACTGAAACGCGCTATTTCGGCTGCATCAAACAGTCTTTGGAATATTCTTTCCTGTAATTTTTTAGGACGGTCAGGCAAATTAGGTAGGTTTTTTAGGACGTATAACCATTTATCAAAACTTGTTTCTAACTCATCTTCTGTTTTTGTAAAATGAGGCATTTCTAAGTAAATTAGTGTCAATTTATCATAAAAAACCTTGCAATTTTGGTCTTTTAGTTTGACTTCATGCCTAACTTCTCGTGGGCTACTATTGTCTTTCTTTTTATTTTTTTTCTCTTTAACAGTGCCCTTTTCACCATCATCACTGAATGCAAAATCTAAAACACCGACTGTATAGACTTCTGCCAGTTTATAATCCCAATCCCCCTTTTGAGCTTGTTCTTGAATTGGAAAAGTAGAATAAAAAACACTTCTATCTTTAAAGTAATTTTGTTTGGCTTTTTGCATTTCAACAATAAATCTCTCGTCATTAGCACCTACACAATATAAGTCGAATATGGCTTTTCTATCCATTTCCGTTTCGCCCATATACTCATTTTTGCGATAGCTCAAATCACTGATTTTACGTTGTTTGGGCAATATGACTTCGTTCAAAAAATCAATAAGTAAATCTTTATTTGGTTCAGTACCAAATAATTTCTTAAATCCAAAATCCGTAAATGGATTGATATATCTTTCTTTAACGGTCATTGAAATGATTATTTTAATACAAATTTAGCCTTTTTTTATAATTTTCTTAGATTTGTTTTATTATTTGCCTTTTAAAAGAATAAAGGCATACCCCCTCAGTATTTCAGCGACGATTATTCTGATTATGCTTGTCTCTTTACCTTCCACCTTTTATGTGACCACAACCACTCCTCTGGTTTTTCAAGAATAATCTCCTCCAATCGCTTCATAAAGATGTTGGTAATATCGCCCTCTTGAAGTGATGCAGGATTTTGTACCAATAACTCATGTTCCACTTCATACATACCCCGCCCCAGCCTTTTAATGCGTACAAAATAAACGGGGTAGTTGAATTGTCGCGCATATTTATCGCCTCCGTGCGGGCAAACTGTATCTTGATTGAGGAATTTTACCCAATGCGCTTTGTCTGAATATATACTTTGGTCACTCACCAATATATAGCCCGTTGGTTCATGTTGATAATTATCAAATGCCCACGCGGTGCGCCCAATATCAATCAAAGTTGTTCCAAATTGGCTGCGGCTGGCGAGACCATATTTTTCTATAAATTTGTTTGATAATGGCTTGTAAAAGCCAATAATGCGCATTTTTTCTTTAAAATAATGCCAATATATGGTCGCGCCCCATTCCCAATTGTTAAGATGCCCTGCCATCAATATAGCGTTTGGGTTAGGATTTTGGTACACCAACTCTGGATTAATAAATTGGTACCGCCTACTCATTTCGGCTTCCGACATTGTAAAACCCTTGATACCTTCTAAGAGTATATCCGTAAAATTGCGGTAAAATTTACGCGCTATATCCTGTATCTCGGCTTCCGATTTTTCAGGAAATGAATTGCGTAAATTCGTGAATATCACCTTGCCGCGATACTTAATGATTTTATAAAAAAACCATGACAAGCCATCGGATAGCACGTACAACATTGGGAAAGGGATTAGGCTGAAAAGAAAGACCGTGAAGCGAAAGAAGAGGTATCCGATATAGGGCATAATTAATTGATTTTCATTGATTTACATTTGACTGAAATTGTTTTAAGCTATACAGATTATGAGTATTATGGCGGCATCAGAAGGGCGATTGAAATC
>JAYVKQ010000584.1:0-3380 GCA_043768285.1 Saprospiraceae bacterium
ACACTACAAAATCGAGATGATTAAATCCTACTAAATCCTACTAAATCCTTCAAAACCATGGATAATCCTAATACTAAACCTGTATAGCTCAAAAACCAAAAACCTATCTCCTAAAAAACGCAAGTTATAATCACACTTTATATCAAAAAAAAACGGCAAAATGGAACCCGAAAAATTGGTCAAAATCAGCAGAAAACTGTCAAAAATACTGCGACATCAGCCCGATATGATAGGCTTAACATTAGACGAAAACGGCTGGGCAGAGGTCGCAGAATTGATAGAAAAATTTGGCGATATACGCCTCGATGATACCACAACTGCCCCCCTCAGTGTCGAGATACTCAAAGAGGTAGTTGTGACGAATGACAAGCAACGATTTGCTTTTAATGCCGATAGGACGAAAATACGCGCCAATCAAGGACATTCGATAGTGATAGATTTGGCTCTAAAAGCCGTTGAACCGCCCCCGATTTTGTTTCATGGCACGGCAACTAAAAACATGCAAAGTATTAAAAGTCAAGGACTTATAAAAGGTAGCCGCCAACACGTTCACCTTTCAAAAAATGAAACCACGGCGAAAAAGGTGGGTAGTCGGCATGGTACGCCCGTCATCATAAAAGTGAAAACAAAAGAGATGTTCGCAGCCCATTTTACTTTTTATGAAAGCGATAACGGCGTTTGGCTGACTGACCATGTACCCCCTCAGTATTTGATAATTAATGAACAATGAAAAATGAACAATGGACAATGGACAATGAACAATTTACAATGAACAATTTACAATTTACAATTTACAATTTATACAGCAATTCCGTATATGGACAAAAAGGCTATTGTACATTGGTTTTACATTTCGCAGGGCGATTGAAATCGCCCGCTATTGATATTGACCACGAAAACCCATCAATAGGGGGCGATTTCAATCGCCCTTCTGATGTGAAACCAATGCACGAATACCTTTTTTGACCATATGCGGAATTGCTGCAATTTATAATAGACAAAGGATAATATTTTGGTTATCAACACATTGTAAATTGTCCATTGTAAAAATATAGTTAGTTTTTGTATGATTCTCTCAATTGGGTGAACGCCGACCTCCAAGTTTTGTGAGGTCGGTGTTTTTTTTTGTTCCCCTCTGGTGTTAGGGGTTATTTAAAATACGTTTTCACAAAAGTCCTTTCTGTAGCCAATTGCGCCAGATTTTCTTCAATTATTTCCAAATTCATATGCGCATCTGTGTAGCGGTATTTTTTGGCAAAAGTCTTCAATTTCTCATATTGTGCCTTTGCGCCGAGTATTTGATATTCGGCATTGTCTAAGAGATTGAGTAAGAATTGGGCACTATCGGGTTTGCGCTTTTTTGACCTAATGGCTTGCTTAATTCCTTGATATTCAGCGAAATATGTAAAGGCTTTTTGAAAATAATAGCCACCCAATTGCCTGATGGCATCTGTATCATTTTCATTAAAACGCAATATTCTAATCGCTTCGTTATATTCTTTACCGAGCGAATCTAAAAGATACCAAGCGGCAATAGTATCTCGATAATTAAAAGAGAGGTTTTCATCTGTATAACAATTTTTTCTATTCGTAAAGCACTCAAAAGTAATGGGTTTATCCATCAATTGCCACATAGGGTCGGTTGGTATATGGGTCTCTAAAAACGATATTGGGTCCGAAAAAAGGTATTTTTCGGCGGACAAATTGCCACTCGAACCCCATGTAGCATCGAGCAAATACCAATTATGATTGAGCTTGACAACATTCCAAGCGTGCCCTTCATAATCATAAATAAAGCCTTGCCCCTTTGCGTAGCCATATACGACAACCGCTTCAATGTTCTGCACGGCGCACATAGATTTGAGCAATTTTGAAAAACCGACGCAGACAGCTTTTTTCCTTTTCAAAACATTATAGGCCTCTTGCGTGAGGGTAGTGTCGCCTTCTTTTTGCCGTCTAAATTGGTGGTCGTAGTTGATATTTTGCGTAATCCATGTATATATTGCCTTGATTTTAAGGCTGTCGGAAGGTATATTGGCAGTAATTTTTTTAGTCAAAGTTTCGATGTCGCTTTGTGCTGTGCAGAAAACGGTGGGGGAGAGCCATAAAAAAATGATGGTGATAATGATTTTCATGATGACTTTTTATCCGTTGGCACGTTGGGTATATTAACCACAGATGACACTGATTAAACTGATTTACACATGATTTTAGTATAAAATCAGTAAAAATCAGTAAAAATCAGTTTAATCAGTGTCATCTGTGGTTAATAATGTCATACCGAAGTCCGCTTTATAAACCGATACATATCTTGTTCATCTTGCTCCAAAGAGTAAAGATATTGCAGCTCAGACCGCCATTTCGTAGCATCTTTGCGCTTGAGGGGCAGCCATTGCTTCAACATCCAATCGTAGGTTTCGAGACCATTGAGCGTGAATTTGTAATCAAACGCCGAAGGAATATCGAAGGCATAGCCATGATAGTAGTATTTCAGTCCCAACTTTTTTGCATACTCCATTTCTTGCAACATCGTAAATGTCCCCAAACTGCGGTGGGTGGGTGCTTCGGGGTCGTGTATGCCATAGGTAGCGGACATTCCTTGCTCGCCCCAATGCACATAACTGGAAGCCACGTAGCGACCGTCGGGCGTAAAAATCTTGAATTTGGCGTTACGCTGGGGAAAAAATTTAGCATCGGGACTATATCGGCGCAGATCGGACATAAAATCTTCTACCCGTTGAAAATGCTTATCGAAAAGCATTTTTTCATCTTTTAGATATAAAATTTTTGTCCGTCTAACTATCAAATCAGCATTTCGCTTCAAGACTATGCGCTGGCTTTTGGAGGGTGTAAATTCGGATAAACGTATGCGTAAGGGCATTGTAATACAATGAAAACCATTATGATACGCCTCTTGATGCCTTAAGTAACGATACCCTAACATACGAAAACCCGCCGCAAACAGTGCATCAAAATGCGCTGGCTCGACGGACATCATATCAAAAGAATGATTAATTTCTTCGGGTATATTGAAATACGTATTCATAAGGCAAAGTTAAGATAGAAGCCTTAATAACCAACAGCGTTTTGAAAAAGTTTCTTTAAAAACTTAATATTTTATTTATTTTTATTTTAAATATATTTTGTTTTTAAAATGTACTTAAATACTGAGGGGTATAGGACAAGGTCGGCGAGTAGTGGTTTAGGAAACTGATTTTTAATTTTTTGAAAAAAAATTCAAAATCAGTTTCCTAAACCGCTCTTGCAACTTAGTGCGAAAGCAATGTTTTGAATTTACCGAGTTTCACGCTTGGCAAAGGTTTAGTAAACTGAATTATAATTTTTTTGAAAAAAAAATTATAATTCAGTTTACTAAACCT
>JAYVKQ010000585.1:0-2377 GCA_043768285.1 Saprospiraceae bacterium
CTGCGTCATGCCCGGTACTATCTTTTCACCAAACGACCATTGCCCCGAAGTCGGATTGGGCGCAGTGGGTCTTACCCCATTTTCGCCTTGCCCATATTCGTATTGATAGTCCGTAAAATCCAAAGGCGTTTCGGTTGTAAAATTGGTATTATAGCTCACGCCAATACCCTTGCTGTCGCCTTTTGTCTTGGTGGTTATCATAATAACCCCATCCTTTGCACGAGAGCCATATAAAGCGGCGGCTGTTGCGCCTTTCAAAACGGTCATGCTTTCGATATCATCGGGGTTGATACTTGATAAACCATCGCCACCATCGGACGTATTGCCCCCACCACGCACTTGAATGGAGTTGTCAGCACCCGCATTGCCAGGGTTGGTGGCAAAGTTGGTATTGTCAATTGGCACACCGTTCACAACAATCAACGGATTGTTTTGCCCATTGATAGAGGACTGCCCTCGAATACGGATTTTAGATGTACCCGCTGGACCTGTACCTAAGCCCGAAATGTTCACCCCTGCAATTTTGCCCGATAAGGCATTAATGAAGTTGGGCGTACGGTTTTCGGTCAATTGCTCGGCTGCCACAGTGGTGGTGGAATAGCCTAATTTTTTAGCATCTTTTTTAATACCCAAAGCCGTGACGACCAACTCGCCCAGACTTGAGCTTTCTTCATCCAAAGAAAAACTGATAACGCTTTGATTGCCAACGGGTATTTCAACACCTTTGTACCCTACAAAACTGACCACTAAGGTCGAGTTAGCTGGCGCGTCAATCGAAAAATTGCCATCTAAGTCGGTAATCACACCTGTTGTTGAGCCTTTTACTTGCACTGATGCGCCCGGCAAGGGCGCACCATCAGTAGAAGCAGTGATTTTTCCCGTTACTTTTTGGGCGGACAAACTCATGGACAGGCAAAAGCCAACCAAGAGCAAGAGCATAATACGGAGATTTTTTGCCATAGTGAGGAAATTGAGTTTGGAAAATTACTTTAATAAAGAATGTATTTTAATTTATAATGGACAAATTATTATGGGCAATAATAGGCTTAAATGGTAAGAATATTTGATTGGGTTTAACATAGTAGTAATTATGGTACATTGTTAGGTTAATAATGAAAATGAATTAATTTTTTGTTTTTTTAATTTTAAGCGTTACAAAGTAGAATTAAGTTTTGAAAAAATACTGAGGGGGTCTCTCTTCAAATCATCTATCTGATATTCTTACAATGACAAATATCTTAAAATTTAATTTGGGTAATTTTCTCAACTTCAAAATGTAAATGTAAAAAATTGCCACGTAAAAATCATATTTTTTCACACTTTTTTTTTCTAATAATGACAAAAAACTTACTTCAAAGAATTGTTTTATTCATTTTTAAAACTGAATATTGTATCTGAATTCGTTAGTGTTCAAAGGATTTTGGTAAATTGACTAAAAATATTTCGTGCGAAGGTTTAGTAAACGGAAAATTATTTTTTTTTCAAAAAAAAATAATTTTCCGTTTACTAAACCTTTGTCGAGAAGCATTGTAAATTATTGAAAATCAATACTTTATTTTTAAAAAAAAATCTTTTGAACACTAATAATCTGAATTTCCTAATGCCCTCAAACTGCGCTCGTCAATATCGGGATAGGTTGAGCAGGGTATGTTTTAGCGCAAACTTCTATTATTTAACTACAAAAACACTGTTCCCATGTCGTTATTTACAAAATCTTCCTATGTCGTTTTTTTCTCATTTTTCACCTTTATGGCTTCTGCCCAATACAATTCTTTACGGGTGCAAGACCCACGTCAAGGCTTTCGCGCTGCCATAAGCCCCATAGATTCGGCAGCTATTACCGTTAAACCCAAGGGACTTTACGCCGAAGTGGGTCTATATATGACCTATTCTTCCAAAAATACGCCCTTAACTTCGGTGAAAGATACACTCGAAGTACAACATTATTTTAACCTACCGAAAGATGTGATGGTTGTGGACTCGTGGCTTTGGTTCCGCGATATTATCATTCGCGCAAAACTGATTGACCGTTGGACGGCTTCTACCATTTACAACCAAATCGTGGGGCGGCGGTCTGACCCTTCCCTTTTGGTAAAAAACAGCGCAACTGACTATGAGTTTCGCATATTCCCAATGGCAGGTAACGAAACGCGCCGTATAAAATTGACCTTTTTGATACCGATGCGGTGGCAAGGAACACAACCGTATATAGATTTGCCCGTCAATTTGGCAACAATTTCCAGCGTTTTGCCTAAGCTCAACGTGCGTGTGTTTGAGCATGTTGATTGGAAAAATCCAATATTGATGGAACTCCCCAACCTCAAGTTTGAAGCCCAAAAGGATACATTGGGCACAACTTTGGGCGTATGGACGGATT
>JAYVKQ010000586.1:0-2760 GCA_043768285.1 Saprospiraceae bacterium
GAAAAAATAGACCCGACACCTTTTACTTTTGAAAAAGTAACGTGCCGAGAAAAGGGCAATACCGCTACCTGCGATTGCATCATTAAATATGAAGACAGCGGTCGGTCTTTTTTTCAATATTTGCTTATTAATAGCAGTGGGCAATGGCTTGTAAGTCGTGTTTTGCCCATCGAAGCAGTCTCTATGAATATGATGCATGATGACTATAAACAATGAAAATAGGCTTATTTTTCGGCTCTTTTAACCCTATTCACGTAGGGCATCTTATCATTGCCAACTACATGGCAACGCAAACTGATTTGGAGCAAGTCTGGCTCGTGGTCAGTCCGCAAAACCCCTTGAAACTCAAAAATACCCTCGCTCGTGATCGTGACCGCCTTAATATGGTGCGCGTTGCGATAGAAGATAATGCACGCCTCAAAGCCTCTGATATTGAATTCAAAATGCCTATCCCGTCCTATACCATTGATACTCTTGCGCATATTGAGGAGCAATATCCCCAACACAAGTTCGCCCTTATAATGGGTGGTGACAACCTCGGCAGCCTTCACAAATGGAAAAATTATGAAAAAATACTGAGGGGGTATGATATTTACGTCTATAAACGCCCTCAATATGATTTAGGTGAATTTGCAACCCACGCCCGCGTCAAGCTATTCGATGCGCCAATGATGGATATATCCGCTACTTATATTCGACACTGTTTGATTGAAGGAAAATCCGTGCAATACCTCGTTCCCGATGGTGTAAAAAAATATTTAGAGGAAAGTAAAATTTATAAATAAGGGTAAATATATCCACTTCGGTAACACTCAAAATTTGACTTGGTCAAAACAAACTGCCAAATTTATTTGACGGAGACGTTGGTAATCAATGGTTTATGCAGCCTGCCTAATAAATTAGACGTTACATTACGACCAATTTATTATTTGTTCGTTACTTCGGGCTTTATTGATTTTAAAAATCCAACAAATTTTTTGGTAACACAATAATGCTTATATCTTTAACAAACACCCTGTAAATTACGTTTATTGATATGCAAAGCAATCATGCTTTCTAATGACTATGCGTAGATGTTTGATGTTTGATGTACGATGTGTAATGCGAAGATTAAGTAGGTAGATGTAAATATAGGAACGAGTAAATAAAAAAATGAAGTAAAAAATATAAATATGACTCTTTATATCATCCGACACGGCGAAACCCAACTCAACCGCGAAGGCATCGTGCAAGGTAGTGGCGTAGATTCCGAACTCAACGAGACGGGGAGACTACAAGCACTATCGTTTTTCAACCATTATCACAACGTGCATTTCGAGTATATCATTACCTCCGCTTTGAAACGGACGCACCAAACCGTTGAGCCTTTCATTCTGAGGGGTTCGCACAAAGATTGGATTCAAACCCCCGATTTGAACGAAATATCGTGGGGTATCCATGAAGGACAAAAAGGCAACGCGCAGCAACACGAAAACTATAAAAAACTCATGGCAGATTGGGAAGCGGGTATATATACATCGCGCATAGAAGGCGGCGAAAGTGCCGAAGATTTGAAAAATCGCCTTGAAAACGTCTTAATTTACTTAAAAAACGAGCGTTTTCAGCAAAAAAATATTTTACTCTGCACGCATGGGCGCACCTTATTATGCTTGTTAACGATACTCAAAAACCACCCCCTCAGTATGATGAGTGCTTTTAATCATAAAAATACGTGCTTGTATAAAGTGCAGTATATAGATGAGGCGTTTCATTTTGACATGGAAAATGATGTTAGACATTTGAATGATGAAAAAAAAGAGTTCATTACACAGATTTAATCAGAGAAGACACAGCGTTTCACAGATTTTTTTTTTAATGTGTATTTCTCTGCGAAACGCTGCGTCTTCTCTGATTAAATCTGTGTAATTAACTTCTACTTGTACAATCTAAATATAATGAAATACAAAGTCACCGCAGTCAGCTATCTCAATACCAAGCCATTTTTATATGGCATATTTCAACATCCTGTGCAGCATGATATTGATTTGCAACTCGACATCCCCTCAGTATGTGCGGCAAAATTGAAATCGGGCGAGGCAGATTTGGGGCTTGTGCCTGTGGCGGTGATACCTTTGTTGGATAATCCGCATATCATTTCGGACTATTGCATTGGCGCGATTGGGGCTGTCAAAACGGTGTGCCTATATAGCGATGTGCCGATTGAAGAAATAGAAAATGTGTATCTGGATTTTCATTCCAAAACCTCTGTACAATTGACGAAGATTTTATTCAAAAAATATTGGCACAAAACGCCTAATTTCATCGTGGGTACTGAGGGGTATATCGAAAACATCAAAAACACAACGGCGGGTTTGGTGATTGGTGATAGAACGATTGGCTTATCGGAACGCTTTACATATACCTACGACCTTGCGGAAACATGGCAACTCTGGACGGGTTTGCCTTTCGTATTTGCGGCATGGGTATCGAATAAAAAATTAGATAATGATTTTATTAAACAATTTAATCAAGCGTTACACCTTGGCTTAGAGCATATTCAAGAGTTGATATACATTTTACCAACCCAATATTTTCATTTTGATTTAAAAGAATATTTTACAAAAAATATATCTTATGATTTGACGGAAGCAAAACGGGCGGGCTTGCAACGTTTTTTGGCGGAGATAAAAGAGTACAATTTGGAGGCGGTGAAGTAAGAGCATCCGTATCCGCCAAATTTATTGGAGGTGTAAATAATTCGTTGAAAATGGTGAATTGTAG
>JAYVKQ010000587.1:0-4833 GCA_043768285.1 Saprospiraceae bacterium
GAAAAAGTGCCACAGATTGCTTCGCTGCGCTCGCAATGACAGCTCTTTTCGGAAAACTTTAAACCACTTGCTCCTATTCGCGCTCAATAAAATCCACAATCCACCTATCTACTTGCTTATCGCGCAAGCGATGCCCCAAGCCTTCGGTGCGGATAAACTGCGACCCTTGCCACGATTGGTGTATTGCCTCTCCGTTGTGTAAGGGTATTACTTCATCTTCAACATCATGGATAATCAAAGCCTTTTCGGAAAACTGTTTGGCGAAATCATGGGCTTTCAAATCAGTTGGCAAAGCCCCAAAAGTATCCTTAAAATAACTAAAAAATGCTTCGTGTACTTTTTGATTGACCTTGATATAATGAAGATACGTATTGAAAAGCACGCTGTTATCTGACACCGCCGCCATTAAAACTGCCTTCAATACTGAGGGGTGTTCAAAAAAACGCAGATAATACGCCGCCGTATAGCCACCCACCGAATGACCCACGATAGTAGTCGGTTTATATTTTTCAACCACCAAATTCAACATATGGGCATAGAGTTTAGGGTTAAAATAATAACCGCCAGAGCCACCATGTGCGGGTGCATCTAAGGCAACCACCGCATAGCCCGCTTTGCGCAATTCGGTAATCAATGGTTTCCAACGCGCCGCATTGCTTTCCCAACCATGCAACAATAATATAGGCGGCTTTTCGCCTGCCCAAAAATAGACTTGGGTAGCCGTATCTTCAAAATATAAGACTTCCTGCTGTGCCTTAGCAAGGTATTTTTTTTGAATAGCATTGGGTTTGCCTTGTCGTGGTTTACTGAATATTTCCCAAGCTTTTTGCCCACCTTTTTTAAAATTGACTGCCGTGATAGTATTCAAATAATGCCGCACGGCGAATAAGGTACTTTTACGTAATAGTTTTTTGAATAAAGCCATAAACTGATGTATGATGTTGGATGGACGATGTTAGATGAATGAGGCATTGATATACGAATTACGATGTTAGATATAAGAACACATGATATAATAGGAACACGGATGACGCGGATTTTATTAGATTTACACGGATTTTTTTCCCAATTAGACATATATAAATCCGTGTGAATCTAATAAAATCCGCGTTATCCGCGTTTCCAATATGTTACAAGTGGCATTACTGCCCGTACATCATACATCAAACTTCGTACATCGATTTAGCTTTATATTCACAATACAGCGTAAACAACAAGCCAATGAAATGCAAATATGCGCATAATAAAAAATAATTCTCTCGAAATGTTCCCACCATAAGGGGAATAATGTCTAATTTTGCTTCATGCAGAATATAGAGGTGGTATTTGAGCGATTTGCAAAATTAAATGTGTTGATAGTGGGTGATGTGATGATTGACCGCTATATACACGGCAAAGTGAACCGTATATCGCCCGAAGCCCCCGTTCCTATTGTCGAATTTACACACTCAGAAGAGCGTCTGGGCGGGGCTGCAAACGTTGCCCTTAATATTAAAGCACTCGGCGCAACGCCGTATTTATTCAGTGTTATAGGTCAAGATAGGGATGCGGATATATTTCAGAACTTATTGAGAAACAACAACTTACCTATTCAAGGCATTACACTTTCCCAAAAACGGATGACAACGGTCAAAACGCGCATTGTAGCGGGTAGCCAACAATTATTGCGTATGGATACCGAACAAACACAAGATTTAGATACCGAACTATCCACAGATTTTTTAAAAAACTTAGCAGCCTTTTTAGCCGAAAATACCATTGATGTGCTTATCTTGCAGGACTATAATAAAGGTGTATTGAGTGAAAAAGTGATTGAAGGTGTTTTGCATATTGCGCAAGAGAAAAAAATACCGACAGTCGTAGATCCAAAGAAAAAAAACTTCTTTTGTTATAAAAACGTGACTTTATTTAAGCCAAATTTGAAAGAAATAAGAGAAGCACTGCCTTTTGACATAAAACCAGATGTTGATAGTCTGCAAAATGCCGCTGATTATCTACGCAATACACTGGGACATCAAGCTACCATGATAACACTTTCCGAAAAAGGCTTATTTTTAGAAGACAAAAACGCCAAAGGGCGCATTTTTCCAACAAAAAACCGCCAAATTGCGGATGTGAGTGGGGCAGGAGATACCGTTATCAGTGTGGCAGCCTTAGGCATCGCTACTACGTTGAATAAGGATACGATGGCTCATTTGTGTAATATTGCGGGTGGGCAAGTGTGCGAGGAAGCAGGGGTAGTACCCCTCAGTATTGACAGGTTGAAAAAGGAAGTAGGCAGTTTGTAGCCATTAGATAGATTTGATTCGGTATAGAAAATCATTAGTGTTCAAAGGATGTTGATAAATTTTATGAAAATGTTTCGTGCGTAGGTTTAGTAAACTGAAAATTATTTTTTTTGAAAAAAAATAATTTTCAGTTTACTAAACCTTTGTCGAGAAGTATTGTAAATAATTGAAAGTCAATGCTTTATTTTTAGGAAAACCTTTTGTGCGCCAATAAATTTCAATACTTCATATTTTATATTTCATTCTTCAAAAAGAATCAAGATTATTTTCATAACTAAAACATTTATAATGATGCGTAAAAATTTTACTCTATTTTTAACCATGATGCTGGTTTGTGTTGGTATCAATGTGGTACAAGCGCAAACGACTCTGTGGCCCACAGCGGACAGTGCTACCATAAGAGCAAGTCAATTTTCAGACTCTACTCGTATATTTAAAATTACTAAAACTGCAACGGCTCCACCTACGGGCTTTACAGGTTGGACATCTAAGCCTTTAACCTGCGCTGACCCTGCTAAATTGGACAGTGCTCAATTTGTTTGGACACTAAATAGCAAAAGCCGTGGTGCTTATTCTGGTACAACGCGCTCTATGTTTTCGCCTACAAGTGGCAATGGTATGGCGTTTTTCGACTCTAACTGGTATGATGATAGAGGTGACGCTAATGCTCCAGGTGCTGGTCCAGCACCGTCTCCGCACAGTGCAGAGTTGATTTCTCCAGTGATGAATATACCGACAACGGCTACTGATGTGACGGTTGATTTTCATCAATATTTCAGAAGATTTTCTGGTACAACAACGAAGTTGAACTACTCAATGGACGGCGGTACGACTTGGTCAGCCGACTTCTTTTTCAATCCAGAAAGTGAGGTAGTTGTTAATGGGTCAACAACAAATCCTGTTATTGCAACTAATACAGACTCTACTAAAAAGCGTGTTGTTTTATTTGGTAGTAAAGGTTCTGCTAATTTTAGAATTAAGTTCACTATAAATGCTGATTATTATTTCTGGGTAATTGATGATGTGAAAATTATTGACTACAAAGCATATGATATGCGCATAGAGACTGGCTTTTATGCCATTCCACCGAGTGCTTATACGCCAAAAGAGCAATTGGATACTATTCGTTTCCTCGCAGATGTGCGCAACCTCGGCACTATCCCGATGGCAAATGTAAAACTCCAAGTGAAAGTTTGGCGCGATGCGGATAAAGCCTTAGTATATAGCAGTACAAGTAGCCAATATCCAGCATCTTTTAAGGCAGATACAGCCTATGAAAATCGTATTTTACCTGATAGATTGCCGCCTTCTGCCTTGTCACAAGTCGGTAAATATTTCGGTAGTTACCGTGTTTTAGGTGATAGCTCTTCAAAAGATGTTAATCCTGCCAATGATACTATCCGTTTCGATTTTTGGGTATCGGATACCGCAAATGCAAATAGTCTTATCGTAGCTGGTATTGGTCGTTCAAACTACACCAAAGAAGATAATAGTGTTTCAGTTACTCGTCTTGGCAATGGCTATTGGACAGGTACTGAGCCGCGCTCTGTGCGCTATGGTAACTATTACCGCATCAATAAAGCACCTGCTACGATTACAACATTGATGGCGCGTCTTAACCCAATTGCAGCGCGTAACAAGCGTATTCAAGCGAGCATATATGAGTGGAAGGATGCTAATAACGATGATCTTATTCAAGCAACTGAAAGGGTATTGGTTGCTGCAGCTGATTCACTTATCAGAACGGGTATCCCTGCATGGACAGCTTCAAATGCCTTCGTGCCATGGATTAATTTCAATTTAACAGATATTACAACGGGCAAATTCTTTTATCCAAAAGAAAAAACAGATTATATTGCTGTTGTTGAATACGATGCCACTCAAATTGCTACGCCAGTGGATTCTAACTATATTTATTTTGTGTTCAGCGATTCTAAGTACCCTTGGTCAGCTATGAAGTATGTGATGGATTCTACGGGGGCTCCTCGTTATAGCACAATTTTGGGTAAAACAGCTGAAAGTGATTGGTCAACGAGTGGCTTTACAAATCAGTATTTGACTCCACAAGTGCGTTTAAACGTATTGCCTTTCCGCGCATCCAGTACACCAATCGTTTTGGATGCTAATAATAAAATTGAAATTATGCCAAATCCAGTGGGTCGGGAGGGTTATGCCACTATCAATGTTGAACTTGAAAATGCAACTGAGGCACTATTCCGTGTCATGAGCATTGATGGCAGATTGATGGCAGAGCAAAATCTAAGTAATTTCAAAACCCATAATATTCAGTTGGAAGTAGCCAATTATCCTTCGGGTACTTATCTGGTGCAGATATTGACCCCACAGGGTATTATGACTAAGAAGTTTGTGAAGGCTGAGTAATGGTTTTCATATTTTAGAAAAATAAAACCCTCATAGGCTTGTAGCTTGTGAGGGTTTTATTATTTATTATTAACTGACATTACGCAGTTAAAAAATTAGGTAAATCGATATTTTTTTCTAAGCAAAGTTCTTTGAGTTTGGTAATTTCAGCCCAAGCGGATTT
>JAYVKQ010000588.1:0-2834 GCA_043768285.1 Saprospiraceae bacterium
GAAAGGAACGTTGGTGACGGGGGCTTTGACGTACACCATTTCGAGGAGGCGATTGTTGCGCTCGGCATCGCGGGTGTAAACCGTTTTGATGATTTCGTAATTGTTCAAAACCGCTGTTTGTTTGTCCATACGCACCACAACATCGTCGCTTTTAAGCATAATAAGAGATATAATTAAGCCCAAACTAACCTGCCCAACCACTTTGAATATGCCTGGCAAGCCTTTTTTATTTTTCTTAAAAACCTTGATATAATCGTCTGTAAAGCCAACAACACCCATCCATGAGGTGGCTAATATCATCAAAACGATATAGACATTATCCAAGCGGCAAAATAGCAACGTGGGGATGATAATCGCCATGATGATAATAATACCACCCATTGTAGGTGTACCTTGCTTTTGTTTTTGCCCCTCTAAGCCCAAGTCGCGCACCGTTTCGCCAATTTGCAAATCGCGAAGAAAACGCACAATGCGCCGCCCAAATATTAAAGCAATGACCAAAGACATGACAATCGCCATACCAGCGCGAAAGGATACATATTTAAACAAACCCGCGCCCGGTATATCGTAGTTGTGCGCTTCTAACCATTGAAATAGGTGGTATAACATAAGAATAAGATGAAATATGATAACTAAATGTGCTCGAATGGTGTGATATTAAACTATCTCGCCCTTCGAGACAAAGTTATTATTTCACTTGTGTTTTTTTTAATTTTTTTGCACTAAATACTGAGGGGGTGTCATTTATAGCAATCGAAGCCGCACTCCCCTATTATCAAAACCGCATCATTTTCATCATATCTGCCAACATATTCATATCAAAATCGCCTATATCATTGACTTCATATCTTTTTATATAGTCTTTAAATCCTGTCAAATTGGCAATATAACCAACATTATTTTCATACATTTTCACATCTTTTTTGCAACTTTTTACGTGCCTATCCACATTAAATAGCATGACATTGCGGCTCGGTGAAAACAAATGACCATAAGGCAAATTTGGATTTTGTTGAGGCGACTCCATCATCATTTGATATTCTAATTTGTCAATTTGTCCTTTTAAGGCGTTATTGAAATATTTGAGTTGGTCGTCGTCAAAGCCACCGATGGCATTGTCGCGGTTTTCAAGTAAGGTCATTTGTAGCTCGACCAATTTGAGGTAGTCATTATCGCCGTAAGCCACGGTTACTTTTTGCATAATCTCGGTTTTCCAAGCGCGTTTGGCTTCGTCTTGTTCGGCATCGGGATGAAAGTTTTTGACCAAATCCATATATATCTGTTTGGTCGTTTTGCTGATGGCATTTTCTGCCATTTTGCGTTGCTCTTCTTTCTGAATTTCTTTAGGGGATTTCTTTTTATTAGCTTGTTTTTCGGCGTTTAGGCGTTCTTTTTCTTCGGCATCTGCCTTCATTTTCTCCTGCGCTTCTGCCAATTTTTCAAATAATTTTTCATTTTTTGAAAGGTCGTTTATATCGCCCAAATCATCGGCATCAATGTCCATACCAAACATTTTTTTAAACATTTGTGCCGCCGCTTCTTTGGCATCAGCCGTTTGGCTTTCTACCATATCGTCATAACTTTCTTCAGCGTAGCGGTCATATATGGCTTTTATCTCGTCATCTACGTCAGCCGCAGCGAGCCATTCGTCCGACAATTCAAAAAGAATATTGCCGTACTTATCAAATTGTTTTGCTGTTAAACCTTGGCTATATGGGCTTCTATCAAAAGCCAAAATAAAGCTCTTCCAAGCCTCAAATAGCTTTTTTTCTAAGGGCAGTACCTTCTCTTGCACAACCTTGTTTAATTCTAATGCGACAGTTTTAGCATCTTCAATATCAACTTTTAATTTTTTTATTTTGTTAATATAGGTGTTAAAACGCTTTTGCTCTTTGGATAATGCACCTACCAATTCAGCCGTTTTGACTACATTTAGTTGTTTTGCCATGATATGTTATATAATGGATAATGAATAATGTTAAAGAAGCACAAAGCTAATGTTCTTTTTTAAATATAAAAGATGTACCCCCCGCCTATTTTTAATAAAAAACAGTAAAAAAACTATTTTTGTAAAAAAAATAATCAACCCAATTTAACAATTCTATTTCATTTAGGGGTTTCTTTTTACCGCTAAAAATTGTCAATGAGCCTTTTATAAAAACATATTTATGCATTTTATCGCAATTTATGAAAGTATAAATACAGATTTGATATATTTATGCCTTACAATTACAAAACTTATTTAATAAATGAAAAATACACGTATCAATAGACGGACTTTCCTCAAAGGGGCATCTGCAGCTCTTGCGTTATCGGCTCTTAGCGCAAATGCGACAACTATTTTAAAACCTAATAAGACTTATCGCGTGGGTTTGATTGGGTCAGGTTGGTATGGCAAAAGTGACTTATTTAGACTTATTCAAGTGGCAGATGTTGATGTAGTGGCTTTGTGCGATGTAGATAAAAATATGCTCACGGCGGCGGGTAATTTAGTCAGTAAACGCCAAAAATCGGGTGCAATACCCAAGTTATATGGCGATTATCGCACGATGTTAGCTGAAAACAAATTGGATATAGTGCTCATTGGCTCGCCCGACCATTGGCACGCGCTACAAGCCATAGATGCTATAAAAGCGGGCGCGCATGTATATGTTCAAAAACCCATCAGTGTGGACGTGATAGAAGGCGAGGCGATGGTGGCAGCTGCTCGAAAATACAATAAAGTGGTGCAAGTAGGCACGCAACGCAAGAGTACGCCGCATTTGATTGATGCCAAAAAAAATATCATAGATGCTGGTTTATTGGGTAAAATTTCTCATGTAGAGATGTGTTGC
>JAYVKQ010000589.1:0-5639 GCA_043768285.1 Saprospiraceae bacterium
TAAATTGAGTTATCCGAAGTTACCAGTACCTTTGTGTTTTAATCATATCCAAAATTAAAGATGAAAAAAGTATTAGTAGTAGCCGCTACCCCATTCGAGATTCAACCTTTTATTGAATTTTTAAAACAAAGTACCGCACAGAAGAACAACCCGCTATTTGGACAAAATGGATATGAAATTGATGTGCTCATTACGGGCGTAGGTATTGCCAACACAGCCTATCAAGTAGGTAAAATGCTGACTCAAAATACTTATCATTTGGCTTTAAATGTAGGTGTTGCGGGTAGTTTTAGCCGTAAAATACTGAGGGGGGATATCCTTGAAGTGGTGAGCGAGCAGTACGGCGATTTAGGAGTTGAAGAAGCAGATGGCAGCTTCACAGATATGTTTTCGATGGGCTTAATAGACGGCACTAAAAAGCCTTTTTATCAAGATAAACTATTGAATAACAATCCTTTAAATATTCCAACTATTAAAAAAGTGAAAGGATTAACCGTTCAAAAAGTGCACGGAACGATGTCGAGTATTGAATCCATTTTAAAAAAATATCCCGTTGACATTGAGAGTATGGAGGGTGCTGCTTTCTTTCAGGTGTGTATTACTGAGGGGGTCAGTTTTGCGCAGATTAGAGCCATATCCAATTACGTAGAACCTCGAAATAAAGATAATTGGATGATAAAAGAAGCCATCGAAAACCTCAATAAAACGCTCATTAATGTGTTTGAAAAGCGACTTGTTTAAATAAAAAACGGCTACCAATTATGGCAGCCGTTTTTTATTTCTTCACGCCTACATAAATGATAAAACTATCATCCATAATTAGATGAAATAAAATTTTGTAAACTATCAATAGTCTCTTTTTGTACTTCAACGGTAGCTTGAATCACGTCAATAATTGAGACAATACCCGTCAAAACGCCATTATCAAAAACTGGCAAGTAACGTACGTTGCTGTCAGCCATTACTTTCATGCAATGCTCAGTGGTGTCACGTGGATTCACTCGAGGCAAATCGGTGGACATAATCTCGCCTACAGTAATTTCGTCTGAATGTTTATCCTTCAATATTACCTTGCGTGCGTAATCTCTTTCTGTCATTATGCCGAGATAGGTATCATCTTCCATGACTAATATGGAACCAATATTTTTTTCTGACATAATTTTAAGAGCATCTAATACGTGCGTATCAGGTGAAACGGAGATAATTTTGTTGGTTTTTTTCTTAAGGATGTCAGTTACTTTACCCATTTTTGCAAGTTGATTTTGATTAAAGGATTAATTGGTTAATATTATTTACAGTGCAATAATATTGATTTATTATTTAAATTCAAAATTTTATTCCATATTTTTACGAATATTAAAATAAATATCGCATATTAATAATCAATAACCAAATTATTGACATGCATCTTAGAACACTTTTAGTAGATTGGAATAGACTAAAGTATTTTTGGCAAGTTTTACATATAATTAAAAAATTGACTATCAATGAGTTAGCTTAAAAAACACTAAAAGAAGCACTTTTTTGAATTTAAAATCATTATTTTTTTCTTAAACTCACCTACTCTTATCTAATTTTTTATCTTTAAGGCAATTAAAACTATTAGATTATGAATTTTAATTCTTTGTTTCGAAGAAAATCGATTGCTGATGCCATTGCCAATTCGGAATCCGATATTCATGGCGGGGGCGGTGCCATGGTAAAAAATTTAACCCTCCGAGATTTGACAGCTATGGGAATTGCGGCTGTTATCGGTGCTGGTATTTTTAGTACAGTTGGCAAGGCTTGCTCAGAAGGTGGTCCGGCTATTTCAGTTTTGTACGTTTTTACCGCTATTGCTTGTCTATTTTCGGCACTCTGCTACGCCGAATTCGCTTCTCGAGTGCCCGTGAGTGGGTCTGCTTACACCTATGCATATACTACTTTAGGTGAAATTATTGCTTGGATAATTGGTTGGAATTTAGTTTTCGAGTATGCCATTGGTAACATTACGGTTGCCATTTCGTGGTCCGATTATTTTACCAATTTACTTGAAAAAGGGCTGCATATTAACGTTCCCGATTATCTCGAAATGGACTATTTGACTGCAAAACGCGCATCTATCAGTGACCCAACAAGCATTGCTGGCATGGCGTGGAATGATGCACCGAGCATATTAGGCATAAAATTCATTGCCGATTTGCCTACTTTATTATTAACATTTTTAATAACAATACTCATCATAAGAGGGATAAAAGAGTCGAAAATAGCCACTAATATCATGGTTGCCGTTAAGTTAGTGGTGGTTTTTATCGTCATAATAGTTGGAGCTTTTTACGTAGATACTTCTAATTGGTCACCTTTTGCACCCAATGGTTGGGGGAATGTTTTAAAAGGTGTTTCATCGGTATTTTTTGCTTATATCGGTTTCGATGCCATCTCCACCACCGCCGAAGAATGTAAAAATCCCCAAAGAGATTTACCCAAAGCGATGATTTATTCACTCATTATATGTACTATTTTATACGTTGCGGTCGTTTTAGTGATGACAGGTATGGTCAACTACTCTAAATTAGGCGTAGGCGACCCTTTAGCTTTTGTGTTTGGCGAACGGGGATTATTGTGGATTGAAAAAATTGTAGCCATCAGCGCAGTATTTGCCATGGCAAGTGTTTTTTTAGTTTTTCAAATCGGACAACCGCGTATTTGGATGACAATGAGCCGCGATGGATTATTACCCAAAAAGTTTGCGTCGCTTCATCCGAAGTTTAGAACGCCCTATTTTTCAAGTATATTAGCGGGGCTTTTAGTGGCAATCCCTTCATTATTCATGAATTTAACAGAGGTAACTGATTTATGCAGCATCGGAACTTTGTTCGCATTTGCGTTGGTTTCAGGCGGTATTCTGTATTTAGAAAAGGATGACCCCTCAGTAAAAACAGTCGGTTTTAGGATTCCTTACCTCAACGGACAGATAATAGTACCCATTTTATTCGTAGGCACATTGGTATTATTTTTCATGTACAGACCAGAAGTTTTTCAAAATTATGATGCTAATCACATACTATATTGGTTCTTTTTTATTATCTTTGGCATTGTATCTCTCAAGAGTTTTCAAAATAAATGGTCAGTGATACCTGTACTGGGTTTGCTTACTAACTTGTATTTGATGACAGAACTGGGGGCAACCAATTGGATTAGATTTTTAATGTGGTGTGCTATTGGTTTGGTTATATATTTTGCATACAGTTACAAAAGAAGTAACTTAGCCAATCGATAGTTGGAGATGTGTTTTTCTTGATTTAAGTTAATAAAATGTTAGCTTCAGGTCAAAAAAGTGTGAGAAAATTAAAAATTTAATCAATTTTAGGGCTAAATCTCTTTTTTTTTGAAAAAAAGAGTATATATTTGCTCTATACATTATTTGAGTATGATGACTCCATCATATCGTGTTTAAGCTACGTCGTTGTTTGCCGGCTCTTCCTACGAGGAGTCGGCTTTTTTATTTTTATTAAAAAAAGAGCCTTTGTAAATGGATACAAAGGCTCTTTTAAAATAAGGATTTCAATTAAAATCTATAAAACTGCAGCTAATTTCGAAGCTTGCTCTATGGCTCTTTTAGCATCCAATTCAAGGGCTTCAAAAGCACCGCCTATTATATGGGTTGAAACGCCTGCTTGTTTTAGTGGTTGAAATAGTGCGTTTAATGGCTCTTGTCCTGCGCAAATTACCACATTATCCACTTCAAGCAATCTATAAAATCCATCAATATTGATGTGTAAACCCTTGTCGTCAATCTTCTCGTATTGAACGCCATCAAGGGTTTCTACTTTTTTCATTTTCAAACTGCTGCGGTGTATCCAGCCAGTTGTTTTACCTAATTTACCGCCAATTTTTCCTTTTGTCCGTTGCAATAAATAAATGGTGCGCGGAGAAGCATGAGGAATTGGTTTGGTGAGAGCTCCCGCTTTCTTATATGACATATCCACACCCCATTCTTGCATAAAAGCAGTGGTGTTGAGGCTCGTAGATTCTCCTTCGTGTGAAAGATATTCCGCCACATCAAAACCAATTCCACCCGAACCAATCAATGCAACCCGTTTTCCGACCATTTTTTTATCCTTAAGCACTTCAATATACGATAATACTGAGGGGTGGTCAATGCCTTCGATTGTGAGTTTTCGAGGCGTAACACCCGTTGCCAATATCACTTCATCAAATTTTTCGTTGATTAAAAAATCAGCGTTGACGGGCGTATTTAAATGCAAATGCACCTTTGTAAGCTCTATTTGCTTACTGTAGTAGCGAATTGTTTCGTAAAACTCCTCCTTTCCCGGAATTTGTTTTGCCATGTTGAACTGACCACCTATTTCAGAAGCCGCATCGTAAAGGTGTACTTCGTGTCCCCGTTGCGCCGAAAGAGTAGCTGTTGCCAAACCAGCGGGACCCGCACCGACTACAGCAATTTTTTTCTTATTTTGAGTCGGTAGATACTGTAAAAGTGTTTCATGACAAGCGCGCGGATTGACCAAACAACTCGCCGTTTTCATTTGAAAAGTATGGTCAAGACAGGCTTGATTACAGCCGATGCAGGTATTGATTTCATCCGTTCGTCCCGTTTCAGCTTTAACCACAAATTCAGCGTCGGCTAAAAAAGGTCGCGCCATCGAAACCATATCAGCACAACCTTCAGAGATGATTTTATCGGCAATATCGGGCATATTGATGCGGTTTGTGGTCACCAAGGGAATATTAACTTTGCCCATCAAACGCTTAGTTACCCAAGCAAAACCTCCGCGTGGCACCATCGTTGCAATAGTCGGAACGCGGGCTTCATGCCAGCCAATGCCCGTATTGATGATGGTTGCACCCGCTTTCTCTATTTCTTTAGCTAAATATTCAACTTCCTCCCATGTACTGCCATCATCAACTAAATCCAACATAGAAAGGCGATAAATGATGATAAAATCACGCCCCACCTTTTCACGAATGCCTCGCACAATACTTATGGGGAATTGAATGCGGTTTTCAAAACTGCCACCCCACTTATCCGTTCTTTTATTGGTTTTTGAAGCGATGAATTGATTGATGAGATAACCTTCCGAACCCATGACCTCTACCCCATCGTAACCCGCTTCTTTTGCTAAGGCTGCGGATGAAATATAGTTATTGATTGTTCTCGTGACGCCCCAACCGGGCAGAGCAAAAGGTTTGAACGGTGTTATTGGTGACTGAATTGGACTCGGCGCCACACTCCAAGGCTGATAGGCGTAACGACCCGCGTGAAGAATCTGCATACAGATTTTACCCCCCTCAGTATGGACGGCATCGGTGATGATTTTATGCTTTTTCACATGGCTGCTATTGGTCATTCGAGCCGCTTTTGGCATCACCGTTCCGAAATAATCGGGTGAGATACCACCCGTAACTATCAAACCTACACCACCTTTCGCCCGCTCTGCGTAAAATGCGGCTAAACGTTCAAAACCATTTTTCTGTTCCTCTAAACCCGTGTGCATGGAACCCATCAAAACACGGTTTTTTAAAATCGTAAAACCCAAATCAAGGGGCTTCAGTAAGTGCGGATAAGCAGACATTTAGATTGTTTTTTTGTTTTAAATGAAAAGACCCATAAGACTTCATAATCTTACAGGTCTGTG
>JAYVKQ010000590.1:0-7878 GCA_043768285.1 Saprospiraceae bacterium
TATTTCAACGTATAGCCAATATGTCTCAATAATTTTAATCCAATTTGACTAAAAATAAGCTCATTTCTATCTAAAAATAATAACTCAAACAGCTTCTTACATTACAAAACATTAAACATCTCGGATTTCACAACAATTACATTGCGTCACTAAGCGAGTTCTTGGGTTCGTCACTTGTTATAAACATTTTGTCTCTAACGAGACATTGGATGGTGTAGGATTATACCTGACCCGATAGGGTCAAAATGTTTATAACAAGTACCAAACTCAAGACCTCGCTTAGTCACGTAGTGACGCAATGTAATTGTTGTAAAATTCGAGATGTTTAATGCCCGTATTCTAATCGTGCAATTTTTTTATAATTTCTCCAAAATAAAATTAGTCATTTTAGTGTATAAATGCAGCCGTGCAAAACCACCGTAAATGCCATGATTTCTGTTCGGATAATAATAGGTATCAAATTGCTTATTGGCTTTTATTAAGGCTTCTACCATTTCCACTGAATTTTGAAAATGCACATTATCATCTGCCATACCATGCACTAAAAGATAATTGCCCTTCAAACGGTCTGCAAAATAGACGGGAGAATTGTCTTTATATCCCTGCGCATTTTCTTTGCCGGTTTGCATAAAACGCTCGGTATAAATGCTGTCATACCATTTCCAATTCGTGACAGGTGCAACGGCAATTGCCGATTTGAATACATCATTTCCCTTCAAAATGCACAAACTGGACATGTAGCCGCCGTAACTCCATCCAAATATACCAATACGTTTGGCATCTACATAGGCTTGCTGACCGAGCCATTTGGCGGCTTCTATTTGGTCAATCGTTTCGTAATGCCCCAATTGTTTGTAGGTCATCTTCTTAAACGTTTCACCGCGTCCGCCCGTGCCACGCGGGTCAATACAGGCGATGATATAGCCTTTTTGCGCCAGCATCTGAAACCACCAGTAATTGGAGCTATTCCATTGGTCAAGCACTTGTTGGCTACCCGGTCCCGAATATTGAAACATAAAAACAGGATATTTCTTAGACGCATCAAAGTCCGTAGGTTTAATCATCCACCCATTCAAAGAGACCCCCTCAGTATTTTTGAAGCTAAAAAAATCTACTTTGCTGGCTCCGTAGCTTTGTTGCACTTGGCTGGCTTTTTCATTGTTTTCAATCAAGCGAATAGATTTGCCTTGACTGTCATATACCGTATAAGTTGGTGGTGTATTGGCAGTAGAATGATTAAGTACGAAATAATCGAAAGTGCTACTAAATTGCGCATCATTTACGCCCACAGTTTCACCCAACGCATGGTCTTTTGAGCCGTCTAATTTGGCAAAATAAACCTCTTTTTGCATAGGCGTTATTTTCGAGCCTTGATAGAACACTTCGCCACGCGGTTCATCAACGCCATACATTTTGCGCACATCCCAATTGCCTTTGGTTAATTGACGGATAACTTTTCCGTTTTTATCATATAAATAGATATGGTTATAACCATCTTGCTCACTCGTTTTGACGAAAGACCCGTCTTTCAAAAAAGTCAAATCGTCATTAAGTTCCAAATCCACATACGTTGGGCGGGTTTCTTTCAATAAAGTCGTTTCTACCTTTGCCGTTTGGGGATTGGCTTGTAGCAACTCCAATTCATTTTGCAAGCGGTTCATTTTGAAAACGATGAGTTTATTATCGGGTGTCCATCTCAAACGTGGCATATATTCATAATCGCCTTCAATTTTTACTTGTCGAACCGCCGTAGTGCTTTTTATGAAACCAATGCCATTTTTTCCAGCTATGAATTTTGCTTTGCCATAATCAGCAGGTATATCGGCAATCCAAATAGTCACTTTAGAGTTTTGCTCACCCACTTTCGGATATTTGAAAGAATAGGGCGTAGGGTAAGTGCCATCGTTGTAATACTCCATATTAAATTGAGGTACACTGCTTTCGTCAAAACGCAAAAAAGCTACTTTTGACCCATCAGGAGACCATTCATAAGCACGAGTAAAAGAAAATTCTTCTTCATATACCCAATCGCAAAAGCCATTGATAATGCTGTTTTTTGCACCATCTTTAGTTACTTGCATGACCTTATTTTGTTTTAAATCTTTGACATACAAGTTATTATCACTCGTGAAAGCTACATGTGTACTTTGCGCATTGAAAGTCGGGTTGTTCTGTTTGGCACTGCTATATAAAGCTGACATAGCCTTACCATCCCATATTTGAAAAAAAGATTTTGATGAGTGACGATATATTTTTTCGCTTTCAGTGGCAATAAGAATTTTACTTTCATCTACACTGAAAGTATAGTCATCGAAGTCAGTATTTCCTTCGTATATGTTTCCAACGGCTTGCCCTGTCGTCAAATCATTTTTGACAATGGCTTTGCCTGTCGAGGTAGCGTAATGCTTTCCATCTTTCAAAAAATTGAAACCGGGAACGCCTTTGGTGCGAAACGTACCTTTTTGCCAAATATCTTCAAGCGTAATGGCTTTTGAAGCGGATTGCGCGACCCCCTCAGTATTTGGGGCAAAAATTAAGGTGAGTAAAAAAAGAACTGTGTATAAACTTTTTTTCATAATTATTATTTTATTTGGAAAATGTCAAGTTTGGCAAAAGTAGGAATAATCGGTGATATGTTAAAATCTCGTATCTATTCTCTACAAAAAGCAACGATAAAAGTACATAGTGCATCTTAAAGATTATGATACCTAACGTTACGCAATAGGGTTATATTAGTTAATGATATGTGAAATTTTCCAGTATTCCCGTACTTTTCATAATTTTATAGCGTTATTTTGTATCATAATGAAAAGCCTTCATTAAAAGATATAAAATATATTTTTGAGTCCAATATTTATTCTGAATTAAAGCCGATTTCTTGCAAAAATTAAAAGCATAAAACTTGCCGTAATGAGGTCAATTTACATGAAAACGTTCCTTTTTTCGCTTCTACTATTAAGGGGGGCACTCCTTATAGCACAACCCGCTAATGATGGTTGTGAAACAGCTATTAACATTGCCAATCCAACGCAATATTGTTCGCGTGATGCAGAGTTCACAAATATTGGGGCAACCACTTCTACCGTAGCAAGCGTTTCTAACTGTATCAGTCCCAATGGTTTAGATGTATGGTTTACTTTTCGCGCTTTGGCTTCAGACGTGCGGATTATCGTACACGGTGCTACACCCGAAGGTTTTAAAGGCTCAATGCGCAGACCCGAAGCCGCCTTGTATGCAGGCACGAGTTGCGCAGATATATCTGAGGTTGCTTGTTTGGCAGACGCAGCAGGTCGCAATATTATCGAACTCTATAAAGGTGGATTGATAGTCGGCGAGCGATATTACATACGGGTGCAAAGTGGTGCGGGTGGACGTGCAGGTACTTTCGCGCTGTGTACCTACAATTACAATCCTCCTGCAAATATTACTTCGGATTGCCCAACCAGTTCGGTATTGTGCGACAAGTCGCCTTTTGCAGTGGCGAGTGTAACAGGTGCTGGTACAATAAGAAACGAGATGGATGATGCTGCTTGTTTTTCAAATGGTGGTCCCGCCTTAAATTTAGAATCCAACTCAACTTGGTTTAAATGGACGTGTAAGGAAGCGGGGACATTGACATTTACTGTCACGCCTAACAGATTAGATGATGATATAGATTTTGCCTTATATGAATTGCCAAATGGTCTTAATAATTGTAATTCAAAAAGATTGCTGCGCTGTATGGCAACTGGTACAACCCCAGGTGTCTGTGCTATTTTAGGTGCGACAGGATTAAGAGAAGGCGAGACTGATGTATCAGAAGCATCTGGCTGTACGCCCTCACAGCGACAGACCAATTTTGTCAGCCCTTTGGTCATGGAAGTAGGTAAAAGCTACGCCTTAGCCATCAATAACTTCACAAGTACAGGTAATGGTTTCAATATCAATTTTGGTGGTTCAGGTACGTTTCAAGGTCCCGAAGCTAAAATCAGTATCAACAAAGTCGATAGAAAATATTGCTTAGGCGAAGATGTTATATTCACCGATGTGTCTTCTTTTACGGGTGGTACTATTTCCAAACGCTTATGGAAATTTGGTAAAGATGCTTCGGTAGATTCGACAACTTCAAACGGACCGCATCGGGTTTATTACACTACACCAGGTTGGAAAACCGTTGTTCTAACCGTTACATCAGATAGGGGTTGTGTTGTCACGTCTGTGTTAGATTCTATTTTTGTAGAAAAATTTAAGTTTGATAGTCTTATTCGCCGCCCAACTTGTCAGTTGGGAACAGACGGTATGATACGGCTGAAAGTGACAACGTGTGGTCGCGCGCCTATTCGATATAACTGGGAAAATACAGGCTACACGACCCGCGATTCCATTACAGGCTTATCCGCGGGTAAATATAAAGTAGCTGTGACCGATTCGGCGGGTAAATATGTGGACACTGTTTTCTTTACCTTGCGTCAATTTGAAATTGAATTAGATACAGCTAAAAAAACGGTGACATCCCCTCTGTGCTTTGGCGATAGAAACGGAAAAATTGTGCTCAAACCCGCTACGGGCATTGCCCCTTTTGAATATAAATGGAACAATAGTACCACGTTTACAAGGGATAGCGCCATTACCAATCTTGGCGAAGGGCAATATTCGGTAGAAGTACGGGATGTCAACAATTGTAAAGGTTTTTTCAACTTCGATATCTTAGCTCCTCCTCGATTGGTAGCGGATGTGGATACTATTAATATATCGTGCTTTGGCAAAACGGACGGTTCAGCTATCGTTTATCCTTCGGGCGGTATAGGCAAATACAGCGTCAGTTGGGGGCGTGGTGACTTGGGTGATACCATTCGCAACCTCCGATCGGGTAGTTATATTGCTTACATCAGGGATGGGAATAATTGCGAAATTACGAAAACAGTACGCATCTCAGAACCTACCGAAATCAGCCTAAGACCTTTGCGTATTCAACCCGCTAAATGCTATGGCGACTCGACTGCGGCGTTGGTGATTCAAGGCTTGGGCGGTACACCACCATATAGATATAGTGTAGATGGTATTCGTTTTCAACTCGATACTGCATTTTTAAATATTCCTGCGAAAAAATATAGCGTGGTCGTGCGTGACTCTACGGGCTGTCGCAATACAGTTGAAGTGGACGTACCACAGCCCCCTCAATTGCAAGTGAGCGCGGGACCGGATTTGGAGGTAGATTTGGGTTTTCCCATTGATTTACGCGCGGTAGTGGTGCCGTCATCTAAATTGGTTGCCTATGCTTGGACCCCTGCCGACTCGACCGTGATATGCAAAACCTGCCCGCGCACTACGGCAACTCCTTTAGCACCTAAACTGTATCGCGTTACGGTAAGAGATTCATTGGGTTGTAACGCCTATGATGAAGTATATGTCAATGTTATCAAAAAACGCCCTATATATTTTCCAACCGCTTTTTCTCCCAATGCTGACGGTGTGAATGATTTTTTTACGGGCTTTGGCAATCAGGCGGCTATTGGCATCAAAGAATTGCGCGTTTTCAATCGTTGGGGTGACATGGTTTTTGAAACCCAAAACATCGCACTCAATAACGAATCGCGCGGTTGGGACGGCTATTTTAAAGGTAGAGTACTTGACCCTGATGTGTTTACATTCTATGCCATCATCAATTTTATTGACGGCGAGGAGTTGGTCTATAAAGGAGATATCACTTTGGTGCGATAAAGATTGGGGATTGAGGGATTTTGAATATTTGGCAGGGTCATTAAAATTACTCCCTATTGATTTTTAACCTCGAAAGTCAATCAATAGCGGGCGATTTTAATCGCCCTGCTAAATATGTCCAAAACGCTCAATCACAAATCCTTGCAATAATTGGAGGTTTTTTACGAAAAAGTCTCCAATTGTTGTATTCAGACCTATATAAAGTCTAATTTTGCAACGTTAAATAACAAAACCTGTATTTCAAATTATCCATTGTCCATTTTCAATTATCCTTTGATAAAAAATATAATGAAAAAACTGTTTTTAGGCATTCTAATACTGAGGGGGTCATTTCTGTTGGCGCAAAAAGCTGACCCTGCACCTTTTGCAAATACTATAACGCCACAAGGACTAAGGGCGCATTTAGCGGTTCTGACCGCTGATTCGCTTGAAGGACGCGAAACAGGTGCAGAAGGCAATTACAAGGCAGCCAACTATATTGCTCGGCATTTTGAAAACATAGGATTACCGAAAGTCGGTGAAAATAAAACCTATTTTCAAAAAATGGTTTATACAAATGAGGCTTGGAACAATATGGCTATGAATATTAATAGCCATAGTTACCGCCACTTGTATAATTATTATGCCTTTCCGAATAACAACCCTATGGTCGAAGGTCAAAAAATAGTGGCAACCGAAGTGATATACATGGGTTATGGTATTGATGATGAAGCGTATAGTGATTATAAAAAAGCTAAAGATGTAAAAGGAAAAGTCATCTTAATCAATCAAGGCGAACCATACAAAGCGGATTCTATTTCGGTGATAACCAAAAGCAAAACACCTTCTTTTTGGTCATCGGATATAAATAAAAAACTAAAAGCGGCTTATGCGAAGGGTGTAAAAGCGGTTTTGATAATTGACCCCGAAACCAATCGAAATATTCAAGCCAATCGCCGTTTTTTCAGTCGCAATGTCATTGGTGATGTTGAAAAACCTGACGGGCAATATCCAACGAACATCTATATTTCACCCGATATGGCACGCGATATTATTGGCACAAAAGGCGACGCGGTCAAAAATGCGCGTGAAAAAGCGGTGAAAAAGAAATTCCGTCCAGTCTCTTTGCCTTGTGCTTTGAATATAGATATTGATAAATTTTTCCGTCAATTGATTGGGTATAACGTCTTAGGCTTTATTGAAGGTAGTGACCCTGTTTTAAAAAATGAAATAGTCGTTGTCTCTGCGCATTACGACCACTTAGGTAAGCATGGAGAATCCATATATCACGGTGCAGATGACAATGGTAGTGGTAGTTCAACTGTGTTAGAAATTGCGCGCGCTATGAGTGATTCTAAGAAAAAAGGCTTGGGACCCCGCCGCAGCGTTTTATGCTTAATGATGACAGGCGAGGAAAAAGGACTTTTAGGGTCAAAATATTATGTGACTTATCCTGTTTTTCCCTTAGAAAAAACGGTTGCTGATGTGAATATTGATATGGTAGGTCGTGTAGATGAGAAATATAAAGATAACCCTAACTATATCTACGTAATAGGCGCAGATAAATTGAGTAGCGAATTGCACACTATCAATGAAGATATGAACAAAACCTATACAAATCTCACCTTGGATTATACCTACAACGACGAAAACGACCCTAATCGCTACTATTATCGCAGCGACCATTATAATTTTGCCGAGCAAGGTATTCCCGCTATTTTTTATTTTAATGGCACCCATGAAGATTATCATCAGCCCTCAGATACTATTGACAAAATTAACTTTGAAAAAATGGCAAAAATCGGGCGATTGGCTTTCTATACCGCTTGGGAAATTGCTAATAGAGATGGGCGTTTGAAAGTGGATAAGGCAAAAGCAAAGTAGTTTTTTATAAAAAACCTATAAATAAAAAAACCTAAATTTTCATTGTATGAAAATTTAGGTTTTTTTATTTATGTAAAAGTATTGCTTATTCGATAATCAAAACACCACTTGCCATAAACTTATATTCTTCTTTGGGCGTGTTGATTTTAGCAATTTCTTCCTTTGATTTACCTTCATCTTCGGCAAAGTGACGCAAGGTAGCTACATCAGTTACTTCCTTGAAAGCGTAGCCTTGCATTATCACTTTTTTACCCGCCAAATCTTTGGGCATAAAGAAGGCGTAATCTTTAAACTTGACAAACATCGGTGAACCAC
>JAYVKQ010000591.1:0-3506 GCA_043768285.1 Saprospiraceae bacterium
CGACAAAATAGGTGAAGCCGGCTTAAAATGCCAATTATCGTTGAGCGAGATGGATATAACGTTCTGAGCCATATTCACTTTAGTAAAAAAAACAATAAAAAAGGAGGATAAAATGATTAAAATGGACGTGCGAATCATTTTTGAATTATATCTAAAAAGATAAGTTTGACAAAACATTAAATTTTATCAAACTTATAATAATTTGTAAATCAATTTTTTACAATAAAAGTCTCGCAAATTGCCCCCAAACCTGTCCTTCAGGTGGTGCAGCTTCTATTTCAACTTCTACTTTTGTAACAGGGTGGATAAATTTCATAGAACGGCAATGCAAGTGAATAGAACTATCTTTATTAGGCGTTGGATAGCCATATTTCAAATCGCCTTTTATTGGCAGACCCACGCGAGAAAGTTGCGCCCGAATCTGGTGAGAGCGCCCTGTTGTGGGATGAACCTCCAAAAGGTGGTATTTTCCGACACTCGAAAGTAGCTCGTAGGTCAATTCAGCCCTTTTAGCATCGGGATGGCGACGACTTGGCGCGTCCAAAGCCTTCGTGATGTTTTTTTCTCTATCCTTATCCAAATAATGAACGAGTGTTGCACTGAGGGGGTCAGGTCTATCTTTCACCAAAGCCCAATAAGTTTTATCCACTTCTCTATCCGCAAATAATTTATTCATGCGCTCCAAAGCCTTGCTCGTGCGCGCGAAAATGACTGCCCCGCTCACGGGTCTATCTATCCGATGAACCACACCTAAAAAAACATCACCTTTTTTGGCATATCGTGCTTTGATATAATCTTTTGCGTATTCTACCAAAGGCTTATCGCCCGTTTCGTCACCTTGAACCAACATACCCGCAGGTTTGTTAACTGCTAATATATGGTTGTCCTCAAATATAATTTGTAAACTCATTTTTTCTTTTAAAAAGCGCTTCTGAACGCTTCTATTTTTTAATTAAGCTACAAAAGTACAAAATTAGAGGGAAATGTCAGTTTTAAGTGATGCTCTATTTTATTTTAAGTAAAATGAACTATTCAATGTTTTTTAAAATAATAGTTTTACTTTCACGAATAATAGTTAATGACTTAATTTTGACAGTTATAGTGAACTTTTTAACTTTGTGTAATGTTAAAAAAGTATCATAAATTTACTCCTCAGTCATGCCTTGGGCTTGTCATGCTTTAAGCTTGATGAAATAGGGTGCATCAATGGAGCGAAATGCACCATATTTCAACTATTTTAAAAATTTCAAACTAAAAATAACAATAAAAAACCCATTTTGTGAATAATACATCCACACTTACAGCTTTACAACGATTTTTCAGATTACTCAAAGGCGATAGAAAAGAAATATATTATATCTACATCTACGCAATTTTCGCCGGTGTCATCAACTTGACGCTGCCTTTGGGAGTCCAAGCCATTTTAAGTTTTATTCAGGGCGGAACTGTTTCGGCGTCATTTTGGCTTTTGATTGTGGTCGTCACCGTCGGTACTTTGATGGCGGGCGTACTTGTAATCATGCAAATGACGGTGAGCGAAACCCTTCAAAGACGTATTTTTACCCGGGTTTCATTTGATTTTGCGGAACGAATCCCGAATCTTAGAACTGAAAGCGTCAGAAGAGAATATGTTCCAGAGCTGGTCAATCGTTTCTTTGATACACTTACGATTCAAAAAGGTCTTCCAAAAATTTTAATAGACCTTTCAACTGCCGTCATGCAAATATTCTTTGGATTGCTTTTACTTTCATTTTATCATCCATTATTTATATTTTTTGGCTTTATTTTACTCCTCGTTTTAATAATAATATTTCGATTCACGGGACCAGCTGGTTTAAAAACAAGTATTTATGAATCAAAATACAAGTACGAAGTGGCATATTGGCTGCAAGAAGTAGGGCGTACTCTGAATACTTTCAAGCTCACTGGCAGTAGTGAACTACCCCTCAGTAAAACCGATATTCACGTTCAAAAATACCTCAATGCCAAGGAAAATCATTTCAAAATTCTCCAATTCCAGTATGCAACAATTGTTGCCTTCAAAGCTACGGTAACATTTGTTTTATTGGCTCTGGGCAGTTATTTGGTAATCACTAATCAGATAAATTTGGGGCAATTTGTGGCGTCAGAGTTGATTGTTTTATTGATTATTAACTCTGCTGAAAAGCTCATTGTTTCGATGGATACGGTTTATGACGTCCTTACTGCCATCGATAAAATAGGCGCAGTCACTGACATTCCTTTAGATAACTCCGAAGGTTTGGATTTCAACGAAATAGATAATCATAAAGGCATTCGTGTACAATTACAAGATGTAAGTTTGTTTTACAATGACAGCAAAAAAGCCACTTTAGAAGGTATTAACCTTGATATCAAATCAGGTGAAAAGGTCTGTATTGCTGGCTATAATGGTTCTGGGAAAACGACTTTAGTTCAGATAATTTCCTGTTTTCTCAATGATTTTAAAGGTTCAGTGCTCTATAATGGCATTCCTCGGAGAAATTTCAATCAAAAATCATTGCGCAAGCACATTGGCGATTACTCCAGCCAAGAGGACATTTTCAAGGGCACTTTAAGGGAAAATATTGATTTGGGCAATCCCAATATCAGCTTTGAAGATGTCGTTAAAATTGCTGAATTGGTTGGTCTTAACGGCTTAATAAGGTCACTTTCTCACGGCTTTGATACCGTACTTTTACCCGAAGGAAAAAACCTTCCCCGCAACGCCAAAGCCAAAATTATCCTTGCCCGTAGCTTAGCTTCAAAGCCCCAACTATTAGCAATTGAAGAATTAATGGCGAATATTGAGTTAAAAGACCGTACGCACATTGCTCAATTATTGACTGATAAAGATCAACTTTGGACATTGGTAGCTGTTACAGATGACCCGATTTTAGCTTCTCTATGCGACCGTATTTTTATCATGAAAGAAGGGCAAATAGTTGAAGAAGGTAATTTTGAAAAAATTAAACACAGTACCCATTTTAAAAAGGTATTTAAGGTTTCAAATTTTGAATAAACCCTTGAAAGTGCCTTGAAAATACCTTGAAAATACCTTGAAAATGTTCAGATAATGAGGGGGTAGTCATCTATTTCAAAAAACGTTCAATTTAGAATTTTCAAACTAACAAATAGTATGCTTTTTATATCCGATAATAATGTCCATATTGACACATCCAAATATGGCGCTTTTAATAAAATCAGCCTTTCAAATGCCCACGTTGCGTTTAAAAGATTCTTGATATTCTTTTTTATATTGGTTTTCATTATATTGTTTTTGCCTTGGACTCAAAATATCCGAGCCAAAGGCATCATCACCACGCTTACGCCCGACCAGCGTCCGCAAACCATTCACTCAACTATTGCGGGTAGAATAGAAAAATGGTACGTTAGAGAGGGTCAATTGGTTAAAAAAGGCGACACCATAGTTTTCCTATCTGAAATAAAAACGGAGTATTTCGACCCTGACCTTTTGTCCCGCACCCAAGCGCAGGTGAACGCAAAAT